>DXOJ01000705.1:0-4950 GCA_019412865.1 Bacteroides sp.
AGGGCCGTTCCTTTAAAACCAACGCCCCGTTTCTTTAAAACCAAGAGGGTGTTTCCCGGTGAGAAACGGGCGATTAGTTAAAAACCGAAGTGCAAAGCTAGAGTGAATATTCGTATTTTTCAAAATGGAGGAAATACCGGTTGATATTAATATGTAATGAAATAAGAATATTTTGCTACCAATTAAATTTGCGCGTATATACGCGGAAGGCGATGTCAATATATAGTACAGTAATTGTACACAGCGTATTTAACAAAGTTTATTACAGTCGAATCACTTCCCTGCGTCATTCACTGCCTTCTGATTCTTTTATAACTTGCTCACATCCTTTATTTTGCGTTTACAAACAATCTCCGTGTATGCCTGTTTGGAAAGACATGCGCATATCGCGCGGATATAAAATCGTGAAATTATGGATAAAGAAGAAATTGTAAATGAAAGGATGGTTACCAGCTTTCCCGTTTGTATGTCAGCCATTATCAGTGAACTGGAAGCTGCGGGAAAATATGCCGCCGTGCATACGTATAGCTGTACGCTGCGTTCCTTTACGGAATTTTCCGGTGATACGTCAGGACTGCTGCCTGTATGCGAGTTGTTTACTCCCGGTCGTCTGAAAGCCTATCAGGAGTGGCTTTTGAGCAAGTCATTGAGCTGGAACAGCATTTCCACCTATATGCGCACCTTGCGTGCGGTATTCAACCGTATCTTTCCCGTGGGCAGTTCCGGATATATTCCCGGTCTTTTCAATGATGTGTATACGAAGGTGGAATCCCGTACCAAACGTTCCTTGACGCAGAAACAGATGCGTCTGCTTTTGGAGAGTGATATAGGCTTATTGCCTGAGGATACGGGACGCTCGCTTGCTTATTTTCTGCTGATGTTTCTTTTCCGTGGGATGCCTTTTATTGACCTTGCCCATTTGCGTAAACGTGACGTTCAGGGTAATGTGATTGTTTATTGCCGTCATAAGACCGGGCGTCAAATGACAGTCCGCATTCCCAAGGAGGCTTTACCGTTGATGAAGAAGTTTTCCGACAGGCGTCCGGGTTCTATTTACCAATTCCCTATTCTGGATAGTAGTTTGGGTAACGGGGTGGCACTTCACCGTTGCTATCTGGATGCCTTGCGCAGCTTTAACGGTCGTTTGGTGAAAGTTGGTTCGTTACTCTTGCCGGGTGTGAAGTTGAGTTCTTACACCGCAAGGCATACGTGGGCTACATTGTCCTATCATTTGGGTACTCCTGTTGGGATCATCAGTGAAGCGTTGGGGCATTCCTCTGTTCGTGTCACTGAAACTTACCTTAAGCCTTTTGCCGGGGAACGGATAGATCGGGCGAATTATAAACTAATTACTTCGGTTGTGAGGCGGGATTTAGCAAAAAGTATGATTTGCAATACGCTGTATACCAGTGATTAGTGTGGTGTATTACTTACCAAGTAATGGAATGTTTCCGGCGACAAAGTTGAAAATATTTTTCCATTAAACCAAATAAAACGCTAATTTTTATGTCAAGGCACTAAAAAATCTTCATAAACAGAGACACAAACCCTGAAAACACAATATTGCCCACCGCTACCACTTAAAAAAGTGCATAAAGCCTGCCATCCATCTTTGACTCTTCAAAAACGGACTGTACTTTTATTCACCTAATGTCTAAGCAAAGTGTCTTTTTTCAATCGACAGTCACTTGGAAAACGCCTTTTCCTATAGTTCTGAAAGTATAGTTACCATTACTTGGTAAGTAATAAACCTCTTTTCAACCTGTTACTTGGTAAGTAACAGTAACAATAAACAAAACAACAAATGCTAACAGTTCTGACACAAGCCGCTATATCCGTTTTACACGACATCTCATTAGGAGCATGTCTGCAATCAGCAAACTTCCAGTTATCGGAAGAAGAGTTAAGTATACTGCTCCACAAGTTAGAAGGCGAAGGACTCGTTCGACGCTTGCCCGAAGAGAAAGAGTCATACGAATTATGCCGTCCCTTGTACGACCTCTCCCTGCTCGATGTGATCGAAGCGACAGGGGAACCTATTAATTGTAAATGTCCCACTCCCGAATCATTCTATACCCGTCACGGTAGGATAGCCCACAAAATGGGTGTTGTCAACCACATGATACGCGTGTTTCTAGGTGATATAAAACTTTCTGATTGGTAACCGATCGGAAAACAACCAGCTTATGACTATAATTAATGTACATATAAAACAGTTTCTCCTCAATTGCGGAATGTTGTTTGCCATACTGTCAAGCTATGCACAGGAAAGATACAATCACAATATATGCGTGCAAGATACGCTCAGCAAGCCGATGGTACTCCAATTCCGTATCAACGAGGCTGTAGTGGATAGCGAATACATGGATAATGCCCGTACCCTCCGTTATCTGGATGAAATATTCTCCAACTTCAGTCTGACGGAACGAATCGACTCTATCCATATCCTGTCTTTTGCCTCGCCCGAAGGCAGGCGAGAGTATAACGAACGCTTGGCCCAGCAACGCTCGACAGTCGTAAAGGACTATCTGATATGGAAATACTCGAATCTTGTCCCATCCCGCATCCATCCCCGTCCACAGGGTGAGAACTGGAAAGAGCTCCGAGAACTGATAGCCGGTGACAAGCAACTCCCCAACCGGAAAGAAGTGCTGAAAATCATAGACCGTACTCCTGACACCGATCGTTGCAAGGTATTACTGAAGGAACTGAACGGAGGAAGTACCTACCGATATATCCGAGACAGATTACTGCGTTATCTGCGTAATGCTTCTCTCTGTATAGTATGGATGCATCCGGACAGCCTGTCCGCACTTCCCACAGCTACCCCTTTGGATATAAACGGCTTGAGGGATAGAAATGACAGAAGTACTATTCTTCCACGTCTACAAGGAAATTCAGTAGCTACCCCCTGCTACCATCCTCTTTTCGCCTTGAAAACAAACTTACTGTTCGATGCCGCAATGATGCCGAACATAGAGCTTGAGATACCGATTGGCAGACGCTGGTCTGTGAATGCCGAGTATATGTTCCCGTGGTGGTTGTTCGATGGTGACAAATATTCCATGCAAATATTAATGGGCGGGCTGGAAGGCCGCTACTGGCTAGGCAGTAAGGAAAAACGGATAAACTCGGAAGTGCTTACCGGACATTTTCTCGGACTGTATGCCGGAGGCGGCAAATACGACCTGCAATGGAAAGAAGACGGCTATCAAGGAGAATTTTTTATCGCTGCCGGCATCAGCTATGGCTGGGCGACACGTATCGCCCGCAACCTGCATCTGGAATTTAATATCGGTATCGGTATGCTCCGAACTGATTATCGTTACTACCATGCCCGTGATAACTACCAAACTTTACTGTGGCAAAATAATGGGCGTTACACCTGGTTCGGACCGACAAAGGCGAAAATCTCGCTGGTATGGCTGCTGAACCGCAAGGTGAAAATAAAAAAAGGAGGCACAAGATGAATAAGGCACGTAAATTCTGCATGAATCAATATATATGGTACATCTGTATCCTCCCCTTCCTATTGACGGCTTGTGACCGCCGCGAACTGACCTACTATGAAACAGCGGAAGTGACTCTCACCGCCGACTGGAGCCAATCTGGTTTGGAAGGTGAAGACAATTACGGAGCCACCGCTGTTTTTTATCCTAAAACCGGCGGAGAACCTAAAATAGTGCTGATGGGCAACCGCAACCGGGCTATCGCCCTACTGCCTGAGGGACACTACAGCGCAGTGCTGTTCAACCGCTCATTCGATGATTTTAGTGCGATAGGCTTCCGTGGAATAAACTCTTTTAATACAATTGAAGCCTATGCCCGGCAAGTGGAAAACCGCAGTACTCCTGAAACCATCGTCAGTTCTCCCGATAAACTGGCAGTAGCGGTAATAGAAGAATTTGAAGTAACGGAAAACATGCTGGGTAACAATTATACTCCTGTCTCTTCCCAAAGTAAAAAAGAGATTTCGCAGGATTGCTCCCTACACTTCGTCCCCCTTGAACTGACCTGCACGGTTAAAGTGAAAATAAACGTAGACGGGCTGAACAATGTCAGGAAAGCTACTTGTCGGTTGAGTGGAGTTCCCGTTTCCGTCTTCCTTGCTACCGGGCATTCAAGTAGCGAACGGGTGACACAGGAGTTTCCCGTTGGTAATCCCGTTTTCAATGAAGACGATTACCCCAAAGGGAGTCTTACAGGACAGTTCAATGTCTTCGGCTTCAGCAAGACGGAAGAACATAACGTGGAAACCGTCTTTCTATTGGTAGATGAAAAAACCGAAATTTCTCAATCGTTGGTTCATGTTCATATTACCGAATCAACCGACGAAACTGGCACGATTGTAGTGAATGTAGAAGCAAGTACCCCGGAGAAACTTCCCGATGTCGAACAAGAAGATGGTTCGGATTCGGGCTTCAACGCCGACGTTGACCAGTGGGGCAAGGAAGAGAATACAGAATTTCCCTTGTAAAACGGTACCGGGATATATTGATTAACATATATAACGCTAATAAACAAAGACAAACGCATAGGAAGTATTACTTAATTAACAAAAACAATATGAAAGCAAGAAATTTTCTGATGGTTGTATCAGCACTGTCGATAGCAGGCTGTTCGCAGAACGAGGTTACGGAAATGAGACAGGACACAAATCCTGTACTGGGATTCAATGTGTATACGGGCGTGCCGACCAGAGGTACGGACGTTTCGACTACAACAATGCAAGGTACGTGTGACGCCACGCATTTCGGCGGATTCGGCATTATGGGCTATTATACCGGCAGCAAAGCATGGGATACCGCCAAAGGAGATGTGGCACCCACTTTCATGTATAACCAAAAGGTGACGTGGGATGCAACCCTAAACAGCGGTACAGGTGAATGGACCTACAGTCCCAAAAAATACTGGCCAAACAATACAAACGATAAAGTCTCTTTCTTTGCC
>DXOJ01000705.1:4960-8069 GCA_019412865.1 Bacteroides sp.
TTCTTTGCCTATGCCCCCTATGAAGAAACCGGCAATAGTGGAAGCAGGGTAGGCATCGTTCCTTCCGGTATAACGGATACCGGAATACCCAGCATCGAATTTACACTAAAAAACAAAGATAATCTGGATAAGATGGTGGACCTTGTGGTAGCCGATGCGCTCGATAAGACTTATAATGACGGAACCATCGGATTCCAGTTTGCCCACACTCTCTCCAAAATGGGATTTAAAGCCAAACTGGGTGACGACTATGCCGACCTGGACGGAGACAATAGTTTCGTATATATTACCCGCATGTGGATTGTAGGCAAAGACGGAAGCATGTCTATGCAAACTCCCGCACAAGTCAACAGCAACTCCAAATTCTATACTAAAGCTAAATGGGCAGATTTGCACTGGAATTATGAATCCGAGTATACAGAGATTCCTACAGCGGATTTCAGCATCGAAAAAATTATGAATATGGATGCGGAGAAAATCACCGAAATATGGGAAGATGGTTCGACAAACTCCGTTTCAGGAATCAAGCTGGTAAGAGCCAATAAAGATACCCCGAAAGACTTATTCAAAACCAACCAGTTCCTTTACCTGATTCCGGTAAACGATACTGATAAGACAGTAGCTGCAGAGGGCCAGGGCGGATGTGAAGAAGGTGATATCATGATTGGCTTCCATTATGACATTGTTACTAAAATAGTAGGCAGTTCTCCAACTAAATATTCAGTGAGCCATTTTGAGACTTCCGTTCCACTTCCGGCACATCACATGAAACGTGGTAAATGGTACACCTATACATTTACCATCAACCTGAGAGAAATTAAAGTGAAGGCTGAAACAAGTGTCACCCCGTGGGGTACGGCAGGTGATGACTTCACAATGGAGTAAACCACGATCCCTCTCCAAGCCCGGACAAGGTTGAATGTCCTTTTCCGGGCACATGATAATTAAAAAAGAATTGTAGAAAAAGTAATGTTCTTGAAAGCATAAAGATGATAAAAATAAACCTCTTGAACCGGATTCTTTCCGTTGCGGCCATTCCGTTATTCTTTTCTTGCGGAACAAATGAAACGGAAGAGATTCTTTCCTCCCGTCCTCTTGATTTTTCCACCACGGTGACGGGGACTTCCCATAACGCTGCATCTCACGATAGGGCTACCCGGGCAGGAGATATCACCACTGCCAACCTTCAATCAATGGGAGTGTTCGCCTACTTCACTCATGGAGATTTTGAGGAATCTTCTTCTACTCCCGGTTTCATGTACAACCAACTTGTAAGTAAACAAATGGGAGGTAACTGGACATACAGTCCGGTAAAATACTGGCCGAACAACCTGAACGATAAAGTCAGTTTCTTTGCCTATGCACCACACAATGCTACAGGAGTAACCCTCTGTAGCAACACCAATATAGGATATCCTTATCTGACTTACACAGTGCCTGCGGCAGAAGCCAACCAAACGGATTTATTGGTATCCGTACCGTTACTCAACAAAAATGGAGAGGAACTGAACTTTACCATGAAACATACCCTTGCGAAAGTAAATATCATCGTAAAAGACGGGGAAAGTGACGACACTCCCAAAGTGTTGGACAGTTTCACCCTGAAAGCAAAGGGGAAAGGTAAACTGACTTATACGACAAGCGGATTCAACTGGAATACAGACGGTTCTCCTACCACTACATATACTATTTCTAAAAACAATTTCAATGTAACGAAAGGAAGTACAACCACCGTTGCCTCCCTCTACCTGATACCTGATAAAACAAATGCTACCTTCTCCATGAAATACACTATACACGGCACTATCGAGACAGGAGGCACTGCCCCTACACGCACGATAACCGTTACAGACAAGATGATGCCGGAAGCATCCGAATGGAAAGCAGGTGAAGAAGTGAATTATACGATTACTATTAAAAAGACAGGAGTGGAAATTGACACAGACACCAGTAACTGGTGGGAGGAAGACACAAGCAACAATGCAGAAATAAAAACTTATATTGCCGGGGACTTAAAACTAGGAGACTATTATTACACCGATGGCACATATAGCGATGGAGGATTACGTGCAGAAAATATGACTACCGGAATTTGCGCCTTTGCAAACCCTTTATCCAAACCGGAAACCGGAAAAACTTGTATAGGAGTTGTATTCTATGCAGGAAGGCATCCCAAAGACGACTGTGTTTATGCTACTAAAGCGGGAACCAGCATGAAAGAAGTACATGGCTATGTTGTTTCGTTAACTGATTTGGGAATAGCTAATGATACTAAAGGGGGAGGGTGGGTTTATTATACTTATGGTGGCTTTGAAGAAAAAGAAGTTCTATATTTAGTAGGAACTCCAACTGATACCGATGATTATAGAGGATATTCCAATACACTTTTGATTGAACATACCGCCAAAGAAAGAGGAGTTTGGGATAAAGGTATTTATCTTCCTAACAAAGTATTGAACAATTATAGTCCGCTCGCACCTTCTGCTACCAGTGGGTGGTATATGCCTTCAGCCGGACAAATGCTGGATTTATATAAATATAAAGCAGCACTTAAAGTTGTTCTGGACCAATTAGGTAAAACACTGATAGGAAGTAGCGCCAATAACGGCACTTATTGGACAAGTACCGAAACCGGCTCAGGTACAGCATACAAGTTTGACAGATTTCGTCTAAATAGCGGATTTCTAAATTCCTATTGGAAAGGAGGCCGTGATGCCACCCGTCCCGTCTTCACCTTTTAATATACCCTCTAAAAAGATATAGCTATGGCAAATAAACCAATCATACTACATATCGCTTTCATACTTCTATTATTAAACTCATGCACGAGCGAAACTGAAATACCCGTTTCGCCCAATACGCTGACACTGGAAATACAAGCAGAAAACTTTTTCCCTACAGACAATTCAACCACCCGTACAACCGACAAAGGTTATGAAACATTTTTCACAGATGGCGACAAAATAGGAATTACCATCGTAAAAGGCGGAAAGATAGTGGACAAAATAAATAATATCCCTGTCACCTACAACGTCAGCACCGAACAATGGGTTACCGACGGCACTCATCCCCTCTATGCCTATGACGACGCTACCTATCTGATTTACTA
>DXOJ01000706.1 GCA_019412865.1 Bacteroides sp.
GGCTCGGAGATGTGTATAAGAGACAGATATTACATTCTAAATAAGATAGAAATATGAAAAAGTTATATAGATTTTCAGCAATTGCTTTATTGGTCCTGCCGTTGGTCTTTACTTCGTGTAGCGATTACCTGGACCGGGACGATGATGATAATATTACGGAAGCGGACGTTTTTGCCCGTTACGAAAAAGTGAACGGACTAGTCTCTGACGTATATGCGGCTGCAAAGAAAGCAGACCGTCCGCTGGTGTTTTTCGAGCACTTCAGCAACAGTGCCATTACGGACGAATGTGAAGGAACTAACGTAGAGGGAAACATTACGAATAACTTCAATAACGGTGCCTGGAACCCGAACTCTTTGCCCGGTAGTGTAGGGCAATATTGGGAAGCTCTTTATGAAGGAATCCGTAAAGCGAACCTGATTATAGAAAATGTACAGAAGTATAACACGCCCGACAACCCTCAACAGGACGGTGATCTTCGTAATCGTATCGGTGAGATGTATTTCATGCGTGGTTATTTCCACATGCTGTTACTGCGTATGTATGGCGAAGCTCCTTATATTGACCGTGTGATTAATGCCGGAGATAATATGGACTTCAAGAAAGAATCTGTTCATTCGATGGTTGAAAAGATTGTTACCGATGCACAAACTGCTTATGGCATGGTTCCTAATAAGTATGTGAAAACTTCCGAGAACTTTGGCCGTGTGGATAAGGGAGCCTGTCTGGGATTGATTTCTTTTGTTCGCTGGGTAGCGGCTACTCCGTTGTGGAATGGTGCTTCCCAATATGGATACAACTTGCGTCGTGTGTTTGAAAATGAGTATGCTTATGATGCTACTCGTTGGAGAAAAGCCAAAGAAGCGGCTAAAGCAGTTCTGGATTTCGAAGTCGGCGGCACCAAGCGTTATTCTCTCTATACGAAACATGATGCAAATGATTTCAAGGATCCGGCTGACGGTAATCTGAATGACAGCCGTGTATATGCTCGTTTGTGGGATATGTTTTATGATATGGATGCCTTTGCCAATGAGTATGTGTTCTTTATGACGAAGAGCAAGGATCAGGCATGGCAGGGGGATATTTATCCGCCCAGCCGTGAGGGAAGTTCGCGCCAGCAACCGGTGCAGGAACAAGTGGATGAATATGAATATATCGTAGGTGATTATGGCTATCCGGTATATTCGGCAGAAGCTCGTAAAGGTGGCTATGATGATACTAATCCGTATATGAAAGGTACTCGTGACCCGCGTTTCTATCGCGATGTAATTTATCACGGAGCTCCTTATCGTAATAATAAGAACGAGTCGAAAACGATCAATACGGCGAGTGGTTCCGATAAGATTGGTGCTACCAATGCAACTACTACCGGTTATTATTTACGTAAATTCCAACAAGAGTCATGGAACAAATCTGGTAACTTCAGTATCAATGCGCCCGCCATCTGGCGTCTTCCGGAGTTTATCTATATTTATGCAGAGGCTTGTAATGAATTGGGCGAGGATATCGATGAAGCTTATAAATTGGTGAATACGGTTCGTGAACGTTCTTTTATGAAACCGATGCCGCCGGAAGTAAAGACTAATCAACAGTTGATGCGTGAATACATTCAGCGTGAACGTCGCGTGGAACTCTTTTATGAGGGAAAACGTCCGTGGACTTGCCGCTTGTATCTGGAGCCCACCAGTAAGGAAGAGCTGGCAAAGGAAAGCCTTTGGAAATCCAGCGGAAGCGATAACTCAAAACGTACGCAAAAATACTGGGCTGCCAATAACGGTGCATTGCCCCGTTGCCAGCGAATGATTAACGGAATGCGTCCGGTGCAGGATGAGAATGGAGCGATTACGGTTGACGGTGTGAAATATAGAATGGAGCGTTTCTGCGTGGAAGAACGTACTTTCTCTATTCAGCATTATCTGTTCCCGATTCGCCAGAGTGAGTTGCAGAAGACACCGACCATTGAACAAAATCCCGGATGGTAAACCGGTAGGAATGTATAACTTTAAAAAGAAAATCAGATGAAACGAATCTATACATATATGTGTCTGTTGCTATTGTCGGTATTATCGTTTGCCGTTACAGGTTGTGATGACGATGATGATGACGATGTGGCTAAAGACTTGATAGAGTTGGTTGTGAACAAACCGGTGATACGTATCGGGCAGAATGAGGAAGCCAAAGTGAATGTAGTGGTTGGAAACGGAAACTATACCGTGAGAAGTTTCAACACTGCTATTGCAACGGCTACCGTTTCCGGCGAATTGATAACTGTAAAAAGTGGCTCACAGAATGGGGCCACTACCATCGAAGTAATGGATGGAGAAGGAGTAGTTGCCAATATCTCTGTGAATGTTGGTGTATTTGAATTGGAAGTGAATGAGTCGGAGGTGATCTTGGAAGTTGCCGGTGAAAAGCAACTGATTGTCAGCATGGGAAACTTTTCCAGCAATGATGAATTGTCTTATGAGGTGGAGGATGAAACGGTTGTCAGCATGGTTAATACAGATCAGTTCCGTCCTTTCTATACTTTGACAGGTTTGAAGAACGGACATACAACAGTGACTTTTACAGACCATAAAGGAAAACAGGCGGTGGTTCAGGTGACGGTAAATCCGATTTCTATCGATGTCTCCAATCTGACACCGAGAGTGGGAGTCAATAATAAGATCATGATTACGGTAGAAAAAGGAAACGGAGGTTATAGTCTGACAGCAGAGAATGAAGAGGTTGTAGCTATTCAGCAGGTGGATGATACTCGTTTCAATTTAATAGGTAAAAAAGCGGGTATCACTACCGTGTTTGTCAGAGACGAAGCGGAACAGGAATTAAGTCTGACCGTAACGGTGGTACAGGCAGATAAAGTGGCAAACCTGGGTAGCGGTAATTACTTTAAAGTACCGTTTGAATATAATGGTACGGCAGATGAATCGCTAAAGAATTTGAGTACGCTCACATTTGAGGCTCGTTTCAACATTGAGTCGTTGAATGGCAATGACAATGGAAATGCCCGGATTAATACGGTGATGGGTATAGAGAAGAAATTCTTGCTGCGTGTCGATGTGCATAAGGGAGGAAGCAATGATGAAGAACGTTTCCTTCAGCTTGCTGCAGATGATAAAGGTAGTATTCGCTATGAGGGCTCTACTAAGATAGAAACCAATAAGTGGTATGATGTGGCTGTGGTATTGGATAATAGTAAGAGCGGAAGCGAGCGGATTGCGTTGTATGTAAATGGTGTCAGAGAAACGCTTCAATTATCAAACGGTACGCCGGATGATTTGAAAGAGATCAATCTTACTTCTGATTTCTACATCGGCCAGTCTGATGGTAAACGCCGGTTGAACGGAGCTATCAGTTATGCCCGTATTTGGACAAAAGCCTTGTCGGATCAACAGATCTCCGAGCAGAGCGGTAAGTTGTTGAGTGAGGATAAGGATGGAATGGTAGCTAATTGGTTATTCAATAATGGAAATGGTAATACCAAGACATTTGTGTCTTTGGCAGGAAAGAGCTTCGAAGCAGAGGCGGCAAATATTGTTTCAAGTTGGAAAACAGATCCGATATTGGAAACAAGTGCTCCTACAGAATGATTGTAAGAAGATAGGATAATAAAAAAGCCATCCCCGGAATAGACGAAAGTAGGGATGGCTTTTTTTGTAGTGTGCTTACTATTCTTCGGCAGACTATGTCCTGCATGTTGTTGGCAAGGTTATTCCTTGACAGGCTCAGCCGGTTTGTCTTTTGATGTAGTGTCTGTGACAACTGTATCATTGACAATGGCGGCTAGTGCAACCAGTTCTGCCTTTGCAGGCGCGTCTTCTTTAGTTACAGTATCTTTAACTACTGTATCGTTGACAACTGTCGCATTGATTTCTGTCGGGGCTGTCACAGCTTCTGCAGAACTCTGAGCCTTTACAAGGAATGAACCACCACAAACAAACATAAACATTGCTACTACTAATACTAATTTTTTCATAATCGTTTGCTTTAATGATTATTAGACATATGTTTTCAATTCTCTACCTTTGTGTTAAGGAATCGGTTATTGCTTTTCGCTAACGTCTAATTAAAGATCAAAGCGCGTGCCAAAATTAGAGAATGTATGATAAGTGATTGATAAATAAAGGAATGAGGAAGATGATGCCAATTAGGATAGTGGGGAAGTATGTGTGGAGTGTGTGGAAACTGTGGCGGGGAGTGTGGAATAATTCCACACTCCCCGCCACCATTCTTTTATTTAGGTAATCTATTTACTTAATTTCATCCGGCCAGGGACAAGGTTTGCCTGTCGCTTTGAAAGTCGGTCGTTGTGCATCTACTTTTCTTAGAAAGTTGCCCAGCTCTTTAGAAAGTTTCTTCACGATGTCCGGATGCTGTGCACTAAGGTCGTTGCTTTCTTCTATATCATCAGGTATGTTGAATAACTCTTTTTTTCCTGTTCCATAGTAATAAATCAATTTCCAGTCACCGTTTCGAACGGCACAATTAAAGTTGATTCCGGGACCGTCATTTCCCCAGTTGTTAGGCATATTCCAGAAAAGACTCCGACCCTTAGCTGGGTTGCCTGTCTGTTTCAGCAGAGGGATGAAACTGATACCGTCTATCGGTTGAACTGTCTGGTAGTTCTTGACACCTGCTATTTCAAGAATAGTAGGGTAGAAGTCTTCTATCAACAAGTAGTTGTTGCATTTGCTTCCCGGAGCTACTACTCCCGGCCAACTGACAATCATCGGTTCGCGGATACCGCCTTCATAAGTAGAACCTTTACCACTGTTCAATGGATAATTCTGTGTATGCAGCTTGCCGTCACGCCATCCGGATTCGGATGCAAGTCCTCCGTTATCACTCATAAAAATGATAATAGTGTTGTTGGCTTCTCCATTCTTTTCCAGCCAGTTCATTAAATCACCTAAACTTTTATCCATTCCTTCAATCAGTGTGGCATAAGCAGCTTCATGGTCTGTCATTCCTTTTTTCTTGTACTTCTCATAGAAGCGCATATCTTTGTTCAAAGGAATGTGGATGGCATATTGCGACATATACAAATAGAAAGGCTGATTATACTTTTTCGCTTTATCCAGTGCTTTAATGGCTTCCAACGTCAATGCTTCAGTTACAAAGGTTTCCGTTCCCCAATATTTCTCTAATCCGGGAACAGACATCAGTGATACCGCTTTCCCATCTTTGGTATGTCCGTAGTTCTCTTCTCCCAGGTAACTGGCAAGTCCACCGGCCGCATGTCCGGCAATATTTACCTCGAATCCCCAATGATGCGGATCTTCCCCTGGAGTATCTATCGCTCCGAAATGGGCTTTTCCACAATGTATAGTATGATAACCGCTGTTCTTTAGCAGTTGCACGAAGGAGGTTCCTACGAAAGTATGATTAGTGCCGGACACTTGACTTACTCCATTGTAATTCCAGTCAGGGACTGCCAGAATGCTATCTTTACGGTCTGTCATTGTATTCTTTTGCAGCGTCCAGTTAGTTACTCGGTGACGTGCGGCGTTTGTTCCGGTGATGAGGCTGCACCGGGTAGGAGAACTGATACTGTTGGCATACGCTTGAATAAACATCATTCCCTGTTTGGCTAACCGCTCCATATTGGGAGTCTCGTACAATTCGTTATAGTGTGTTTTCTGTGTCCAGAATGGGAGTGAAGTATCCTGCCATCCCATATCGTCTACCATAAAGAGAATGATATTCGGACGTTTGTCCGCGTGTTCTATTTGCATATTGCTTTGTGCTTGCAGATTGGTTGCAGCGAGTGGCACAAATGCAAGGGGTAATAATGTTTTTTTATTCATGGGGGTCATTTTATTCTATGGAATATGCATTAAAATTAATAATATCTGGTAATGCGATAGATTCGGTTAAAGATAAGTTCGAGCACTACAAAAAGGAATCATTTCTCACCGTGATGAGAATAAATACTCATAGTAGTGAGAATTTTTTCTCATTGCATTGAGAAAATTTTCTCATAGGCATGAGAACACTTGAGAAAATGCAAGAATGTAACTTGTTACAAATCAATATTGTATA
>DXOJ01000707.1 GCA_019412865.1 Bacteroides sp.
TTTGCGTCTTGCATTGCATCTTGCCTATGTGGATGAAACAAAGGCAAAAAGTGAAGCCCAACTGACTATTGGTAATAGTTATGGATTGATGAATGTGAAGTCTGATTTAGCAGAACTTCAGCATATTACTCCAATAGCGACTTATGAAAGTCCTCTGTATATTCTGAAAGGATGGGATGATATTTGTATGGGAGCGACGCTGGATTCATACATGAATGGTTATCAGGATCCACGACTTTCTGCTTACTTCGAGGCAGGTACGGGTGGAAAATATCGGGGTATAAGAGCCGGAATGTCAAAGGACGTAAGTAAGGATAAATATATAACAGGAATCTTTGCCGAACCACAGGCAACTGCTACTTCCAATGTAGTGTGGATGCGTTCATCCGAATCATATTTCTTGTTGGCGGAATATGCTTTGCGTTGGGGAACGAATGCCGATGCTAAAAAGTATTATGAAGATGGAATAAGAATGTCTTTTGATGAACATGGTGCATCAGGAGCTGACGCGTATCTGACAAGAACTGCGGCGGGTGGATATGTGCCTGCCAATTATGAGGATCCGGTGACATCATCTCATTCCATGGATGCTTTGGGTACTGTTTCTATCGCTTGGGATGAATCGGGAGATTTTAAAACAAATCTGGAACAAATCATTACTCAAAAGTACATTGCTCTTTATCCGGTGGGACAAGAGGCATGGACAGAGTTCCGCCGTACCGGTTACCCGAAAGTATTTCCGGTTGTTGTGAACGAAAGTTCCGGAGGTTCTGTAGACACAAATATACAAATCCGCAGATTACCTTATCCGGAATCGGAATATAATACGAATAGAACAGAGTTGGATAAAGGCATCACACTTTTAGGTGGCGTAGATAACCCGGGTGTCAGATTGTGGTGGGATGTGCCTAATAAATAATTGGTTACTTAAATAATGCAGAATATGAAAAGAAATTATGTATATTTTTTGTTCACCTATCTCTTGACATTTGTTGTGAGTGGTTGTGATACGGATATTGAACCGGAAGTTATACAGGCGGCTAATACTTATAATGAAGAATATTATCAGAACTTACGTGAATATAAGAAAACAGATCATGCTATTTGTTTCGGCTGGTATGCCGGTTATACTTCAGAAGCATCTCCTTCGCAGGGACTTCATTTCACAGGTTTGCCGGATAGTCTGGACATCGTCAGTCTGTGGTCAGGTATTCCTTCCAACAATCCGGCTTATGTAGAAACTAGTTATTATAACGAGCGTTATTTGCCGACTGCTTATGAGGAAATGAATTATATCCGTACAGTAAAGGGGACTCGCGTTGTGATGTGTACGATTTGCCGTATTGGAAGTACGGAGTTTCCTAAAACCGACGCAGGTATCGAGGCTTATGCTTTACATCTTGTGAGATGTGTGTTGCGTAACGATCTGGATGGTTTGGACTTGGACTACGAACCGGAAGGCGACTGGTTGCAAAATGATAACTTTACAAAGTTTATAAAGGTATTGGGAAATTATTTCGGTCCTCAATCGGGTACAGGCAAATTATTAATTGTTGACTTCTATAATCAGCTGCCTCCTAAGGAAACAGAACCTTATGTCGATTATTTTGTACGACAATGTTACACCACCGGTAGTGCTCAAAGTTTGCAATCTAAATTTGACCAGCTTAGCAGCTGGTGTCCTCCTGAAAAATTCGTTGCTACGGAACAAATGGGATGGTACTGGCAGAATGGTGGAGTCGAATTTACGGAAGCCGATGGAAATAAAGTAGATTCATGGGGCAATCCAATCTATTCTGTAATAGGTATGGCACGCTGGAATCCTACACAAGGACGAAAAGGCGGATTCGGCGGATATTATTTTGAATATGAATACAATACCACTCGTCCTGCTAATCAGGCTATAGGTGATAAAGAGAAAGCCGCTATTCCTTATTATAGCCTTCGACGTGGTATTCAGGAACAAAATCCTGCCGGAAAGCCTGTACAACAGTCTACTAAACAAGAAACGGAAGAAGAAAATGGATGAATTTTAAATTTGTATGCAAGGTATGAAAACATTGAATAATATAAAAAAGATATGGGGAGCTGCTTTGATAGGAATAGCTTCTTTTATGCTGCAGGGATGCCAGGAAGCCGCTCAAAAAGGTGACGGGTTGTTAATGACCGGAACATCTTCGGATAGATTGGTAAAGTTTGCCATTGATGGATTTCCATCTGCGTATGCTGTTTCTGTGACTTCAACTTCTCGCGTTGAATCGGATATTCAGGTGAATCTGGCTGTTGATGCAAGTCTGGTTGATACTTATAATGAGGAAATGGGAACCAATTATTATCCCATTCCGGATAAATCATATACATTTGAAAATCCGGAGGTTACGATTTCAGCAGGACAGGCAATTTCTTCTGCTGCCTCTCTTTCAATTGCCGATGATTCGGAATTTGTTCCGGGACGTGTTTATTTGATACCGGTTACCATAAAAAGTGCGACGGGAGATTTGGATATTATAGAAGCAGGGCGTACTATTTTTCTGAAAGTATCCCGAACATTGCGCTTCCATGCTCCGTATGTAGGACAGGCTTCTATGGCTTATCAGTTTTTACTTCCAGAGCCTATTCCTTCATTGCCTACTTATACATGGGAAGTGAAGATTTACGCTACTCAATTTCGTTCTTCCGGAGCTTCCGGTACTACCCGTGTTTGCTCATTTGGAGGTAGTGAAGCGTCTGTAGAAGGGGGAGCGATTGATGATGGAGGCTTTAAATGTGACCAGAACCTGCTTCGTTTTGGTGAAGGAACGGATGAGCCGAACCAGTTGCATGTAACAACTAAACAGGGTAAAATGTCATCGAATACTCGCTTTGCTTTAAATACCTGGTATGCTGTTGCCTTGGTAAATGACGGCAGTACGTTGACATTGTATATTAATGGAGAGAAAGATAACTCAATGACAGTTGCTCCGTATGAATATGCGCTTTATGGAGTACAGATCGGTATGCCTTCAAAAGGTTATCAATCTTCACAATTGTTTTATGGTCGTTTGAGTGAGATGCGCCTTTGGACTCGTCCTTTGTCTGCTCGTGAAATTAAAGCAAATGTATGTGGGGTAGATCCTTCTACCAATGGGCTTGTGTCTTATTGGAGAATGAATGAAGGAGAAGGAACTACTTTCTATGATTTATCTCCGTCCAAGCGTGATATCAGTTATAAGAATGGAATCACGATTGACTGGACTTATGATGATACGAATAAATGTCTTGAATAAGGTAATAATAAATGAATAGACTGTATGATAATGAAAAACAATATAAATAGATTAACTCTCCTTTTGCTTGTTTTATTGGGAGGAGTAGGATTCACATCCTGTTCGGATAATGACAATGATTTTATTGAATTGCCGACAATAGAGATGCCACAGTCGGAAGCAGGACCTGTTTCTATTGATTATAGGGAGATACTGGATGCAGGAAGCTATGTTTATGATTATACTATCAAACTGGATAAACCTGCTGCTACTACTTTATTGTGTGACATTGCCGTGGACGAAAGTATGGTAGAGGCTTATAACGCTGCAAATAACACGTCTTATAAGATGATGCCCGCTTTTGTCTATGAGTTGCAAGCTAAAAATGCGATAGTGAAGGCAGGACAGCAAGAATCCAATTCCTTATCAGTTAAGTTTTCATCATTGTTCGGTTTGGTGGAAGGTGAAGAATATTTGCTTCCTATTGTTGCAACAATAGATGAAACGTGTGTAGGACAATTTGTAACGGACACTCGTTCTGTTTCTTATTTTACGATTAGCATTGATGGGGAATTGGATTATATACCGGGATTGAATATGAGTTCTTATTCAACGGATATGTATCGTACGTTAAGTTTCGCAAATGATGAAGTAGTTACGATTGAAGATAATACACATACGTTTGAAATGCTTGTATATCCATATAATTGGCACAGTGGAACTAATTATATAGGTACATGGCGTGGTAAGGATACCAACAATAATAATGAGGTTTTTAGTGGTTGTGAACTACGTGTAACTGGTGCAACGGGAGCGTCTAATATTGGTAATCGTCAATGTGACTTGACATTGGCTAATCAAAATATAACGTTGCCGGCTAATCAATGGGTTAGGTTGACTATTACTTGTGACGGAACGAAAACGGGCCAGAATACTGAGGTTGCTTATCGTTTATATATTAACGGTGAGGAAGTTGCTTCTGCAAAACCTACTAAACGTTGGGGACCATCCTCTTCTCAAAGATTCAAGGTGGGATATACGTTGACTGGTATTCAGTTTGGTAATACAAGTTCAAGTATGTATTTTGATGGTCTGATTTCTGATATTCGTATGTGGAAGAAGTGTCTGACAGCGGAAGAAGTAAAAGCTAACTTGCGTACAATAGCTTCTCCATCTTCTTCGGACTTATATGGCTATTGGAAATTGGATGAAGGAGAAGGAAATACATTGAAGGACAGTTCGGGCAATGGGCGTGATTTAACTTTCCCGGCTTCGGCAAATATCATTTGGAATGCAGAATTCAATGATTTGCCTCAAGATAATTAAAATGTGATTTTATATTGGGAGTTATTGTGTTTTTACGTAGCTCCTAATATTAACTTAAAGAAATGATGATGAAACGTTTTATGTCAGCTTTGATCGTTTTACTGTGCTCTATTGTTGGTGTATGTGCGCAACAACAGGGAAGAGCTGTATTGCGTTTTGATACTACTACTTGGAATTTTGGTAATATTCAGGAAGTAGGAGGCAAAGTGAGTCATACTTTTCATTTTACTAATATGCATACTTCTCCGGTTGTGATTGAAGAAGTGATTTCAACTTGTGGGTGTGCCATTTCTGTTTATAGTAAACAACCTGTAAAACCAGGGCATACAGGCACTATTACCGTAACTTTCGATCCTAAAGGGCGAACAAACTTTTTCTCTAAGAGTATAAGGGTTGTTTCTAATTCAGGGCAAAGTGTCAATACTCTTTGGGTAAAAGGCACGATAAATACAATGAATCGTATAGAGGATGAATATCCTTATTCTTTATCATCAGATATTTTGGCAGACCGAATGACTCTATCTTATGATCTGTTACAACATAATGGGAGGCCAAAACAATTGGAAATTAGAATCTATAACCGATCGGATAAAATGGTCAGGTTGTCATACTCGCTGTTGGATAAGAGCGGATGTTTGTCGATATCTATGCCATCATCTCTTCAAGATCGATCTTGTGCGACTATAAAAATAACAGCTTCTCCTTTAAAAGGCTTTTACGGTACATTTAAAGATAAGATTATTATTAGTGCCAATTCCGTACACAGTTCTCCTATACAAATCTTTGGTACAGTGATTGATGATATGAGAAAAGTAAGCACGGCAACTGCTCCCCGGATGAAGTGTTCACAATCTTATTTTAATTTGGGGAATATCTCATTAAAAAAGCATATTCAGCGAAAAGTAAAAGTTACTAATGAAGGGGCGAATCCTCTTATTATCCGTAAGATAGAATGTCCGGAATTTGTTTCTACTAATATCCGGGGTGAAAAGGTTTTGAAGCAAAATGAGTGTTTGGAGGTTCTGTTTGAATTAAATGTATCATCTTCAAACCATCTATTGGATGCAAAGGTCAAGTTGATAACAAATGATACTCATCAGCCTGTACATACAGTTATATTTGAAGGAGAAATGGGTAAGTAGGGTTGAATATCTTTATTTGAAAGATTAGAAATACACTATTAATTAA
>DXOJ01000708.1 GCA_019412865.1 Bacteroides sp.
TTCTGCGCACTAGCTATATCAACTGATGATATTATAATGCAAATAAAAAATAAAGGTGATTATTTACGACAATACCCTAACTAACTTTGCTAATAATACCGTTCAGAACAAGAGTTTTGGGCGGTATTTCTATATACACAGATAACTGTTTTCCCAAGCAACTTTTCTCACCAGAGTTATATATAGCAAGAACTATAAACTTTGGTAAGATGAATATCGGTAAATTCAACTCCTTATATGACCTCTTGGAAGCATTCCCTACGGAGGAAAGCTGCATCAAGTATCTGGAACAGCTACGCTGGGCAAACGGTATTCCCGTTTCTCCTTATGACCCAACGTCCAAAGTATATAACCGTGGCGATGGAATGTACCGTTGTAAAAATACGGGCAAGAACTTTAACGTCAGAATAGGAACGATGTTTGAAGGCTCTAAATTACCATTGAGAAAATGGTTCGTGGCTATCTATGAAATAACATCCCGCAAGAAAGGTATTTCATCAATCGAATTATCCAAAAGAATATCCGTGACCTATAAAACTGCGTGGTTTATGAATCAGCGTATTCGTGAATGCTTCGGTATCGTCATGGAAGAGAAACTTGACGGAGAAGTAGAACTTGATGAAACTTTCGTGGGCGGTAAGAATAAAAATCGGCACTATAACAAGAAAGTAAAGAAATGCCAAGGTAGGAGCTTCAAAGATAAAGTTCCCGTTATGGGTATGCTTCAGCGTGGCGGTAAGGTGGTTTGTAAAGTAGTCCGTGACACTTCCTATAAATCGTTGACAGTTCCTATTCTCAAAACCGTAAAACGCACGGCAACGTTATTCTCAGATGAGTGGTGTGGATACAAAACTGTTAGCAAGTTATACGAGCATTACGTGGTTGACCACGGTCACGGACAATACGTTGATGAAGATGCTTATACTAACAATATCGAAGGTTTTTGGAGTATTCTGAAACGTGGCTTGACAGGAATATATAACCATACGAGCAAGAAACACCTCCAACGATATGTTAATGAGTTCTGCTTCCGCTATAATACGAGAGATTTTGATGATGTTTCACGATTTAATTTGTTACTTTGTAACTCAAATTATCGTATAACTTTTCAAAGTCTGACAAAATGAGTAAAAAGAAACAAGTAACAATAGAAGACATGGAAAAGGCAATGGCTATCGAACTTCTACCTGCAAAAGAATTAAAGAAGCAAGCAGAAGTTCCAGTGGATTTTTCTGCTCTTATGCAGAAGGCTCTGAAATACGATATTAAACCTAAAAAGAAGGGCAATAAATAATCCTGCCTTCATCTAAATTTGACCTTGGGAGCTTGCTCTGCGGTTTTCTTTACCTTCTTAACCCAGCATTGCTTTTGGTCACTCCAATATATGCCGTTCTTTTTGAGAACTTTATCAAAAGCCTTTTGGATTTCGTCATCTTCAAGTCCTGCATAGTTCCAATCCGTTTCGTCATCCCAGCCAGTACTTGAATTGAAATAATCATTCAAATCTACTGCCCGTTCAATATAATTATCGGAAAGTTCTATTTGGGGAGCTACTTCTTCAATTTGATAGCTCTTTCGGAGTTCCCTTTTTTCTACTGTACGATTGTAGAAAAATACGGCAAATAATACAAGCGGTATAAGCACGATACTCCATAATACCTTAACGAGTGTATCACTTTCTCCTTTTTCACGCTCTAAATGCTTGGAACATGCTAATACAATCAATCCTACAATACCCCAGAATAGGGATAAAAAGAACCAGTTTACAGAATTACGTCCTTTTCGGGAAGCTAATACAGCGGTGGCAATAGAAATACCCAACGCAAACAGAATACAAAAGAAACCTACAATAAGTTCCATGGTGGCGAATTTTAACGAGTTCTCCACGACAACCATAGGAGAAGTTTAACAATGTTAGTTGTTAAAGAAAGTGGGCTGCCCCTGTGCATACTCGTTAGGTATCGCCAAACACCTGTATATACGCACAGTAGGGCAACCCACAAGTATGAGCTGTCCTCTGTGCCTCGTATATACCTCTTGATAATTTGGCGATTTCAACGAGTATAAGGCACTTTCCTTATTTTCTGAAAACTTTGTCCCGTAGGACTTTGCAAAGATAGTGAGAAAAATCGTATCTTTGCAATCGTCAACAATTAAATGAATTCTGATGAAACAAATATGCCCTAAATGCGGAAGCACAAAATTTCAGTTAGTCGATATCGATATCGATATCGAAAATTGTCAATATGGTTTTACGTCCATTAGTTGTAAAGCATGTGGCTACTCAATTGGAATTACCAATTACGAGAATGTTCCTGCAACAACAATTAAATACGGAAAAGAAATTCTGGATAAATTAAATCGTATGGAACTGGCATTGAAAGAAATATCAAAGACTAAGTAGATTTCATATTACTAATTTCAGATAGTTTACACCCTTTTTTCTGATAACCATTACATCTGAATCGCTTGTCGCAATCTATATCTAAATGTTTAAATACGCATTTGCCTTTATTCGGAGTAGATGCGTTTTTATTGTCCTTTTTCATGATTTGTTCTTATTTATCAAGTGTTCTATAATCGGGATTAGCTTTCATTTTACTCCGTATCGTAATATCATTGAATAGCTTACGAATACAAAGAATACTTAAACTTTCGCCAAGTTTCGGAAACTTCTCCATAAACCGTCCTTTCAGAAGATGAAGACGCAAAGAGTGCTTTTCTTCGTCCTTATAATCAAACTGCTCTTCAAAGAAAATCTGATTGTTCCGTTCTCCTCTGACGATGATATTAGCCTCTTTACCACCGTGGTCTTGTACTTCGATTGAAATAATTGTTCTGTTCATATCTACAACTGCTTTTTAATTAGTAACTTTGCCGAAAATATCAATCTAAAATTTTACAATCATGGAAGCAATGAATTATGAATATCTGATTAGAGCAGTCTTCAAATGCGGACGTACAAGAAGATTTGGAGCTGATGCTGATATTTTTCGTGGATTAGAAAGAGCATCTGTACCATTTCCTGGTCAGAAGTCGGTTGACCAGTATAAACTTGGCTTCAAAATAGGAGAAGTGGCAGCATACTTACATACAGCATTATATGAAGCGCAAGAACAATATAAAGACAATAAAGAGTTTACCTCAAAAATAGATAAATGTCTTGAGTATCTATATGAGCCTTCATTAGAAGATATAGATAAATGCATCGAAGAAGCATGGGTTGCATTCAAAGAAATTGGATTATACGCAGGATAAAAAAAGAAAAACAACGGGAATAGCTGGCAAGGTTATTCCCGTTACTGTTTTATCAGTTATTATAAATCAGACAAGCCTATTTGGGGTATTGTCGTAAATAATCACCTTATTTTATAGTGATAATGAACCGCTGAATGGATACGATCAGTCTAAGCCAGTTAGTATGGCACTATATCTGGAGACTTTGCATCCGGATGACCGTAGTCAGGTTACTGAAGTAATGGAAAGAATGAGCAATGGGGAAGATTTTTCTTTTTCTTTTGATAGCAGGGTTATGTTACCGGATAGCTCAACCTGGCAATTTTGTACGATAAGCGGTGCTCCTTATGAATTTGATTCTAATAAGAAGGTATTGAAATATGTTGGTACCCGAAAGAATAATACGGAGGTGCAGAAAAAGGAGCAGTTCTTCTATAATATATTAAATAATCTTCCGTTATCTGTTCATATCAAAGATGTAGAGAATGATTTCCGCTATGTTTTTTGCAATGAAGAGAGTAAGCTCATGTTTGGTACCAGCGAGGATAAAACTACTTATGATGTGCTGAGTGAAGAAGAAGTAGAGCGTATTCAGAAGACTGATTTAGAGGTATACAATACTGGGAACCCTTATTTCGGCATGGAACGTATTATACTGAAGGATGGACGCAGCTATGATACTATTGTTCGCAAAAGTATAATTGAAGATGATGGCAAACGCTTTCTGTTAAATACCCGCTGGGATCAGAGTTTACAAAATGAACTGAAGCGTCGTGCACAGCTGTTAACTGTCACTATGGAAGCGATGAATGCCTTCACCTGGTTTTTTGAGCCGGCTAAGAACAGGGTGAGTTTCGGTGAAGGTTTTGATAAAAATGGGAAAAAGGCATCAGAAATTAATTCGGTCGAGAAATATCTGACTCTCGTACATCCTGATGACCGACAAAAGTTTGCTGAAACTTTGCAAAAGGCGGTAGAACTAGGAAGCGGTGTATGGGATGTGGAATATCGCATTGACTTTAAAGGAGATGGCATGTATCAATGGTGGGAAACGCGTGGCCTTGTTGAAACCACAACTTTGAACGATGCTCCTTATAAGTATTTGTTCGGTATGACGCAAAATATCGATTCCTATAAGCAGACTGAATTGACCTTACTAAAGAATAAAGAAATACAGGACGCTTTGGTACGACAGAATGAACTGGTTCTTAACAATACGAATTCAGGGTTGGCCTACATCACGAAGGAATATATGGTTCAATGGGAAAATATTTCGTTATGTTCAAAAAGTCTTTCTTTTGAAGCCTACAAAAAAGGTGAACTTTGCTATAAAAGTACATATAATCGTACTTCTCCCTGTGAAAATTGTGTGATGCAACGTGCTTTTGTTTCATTACAGACGGAACAGATGAAGTTTTCGTTGGACAGTGCGCATACCGTTGAAGTGTTTGCCACTCCCGTAGTTCTTGAAGATGGATCTGTGGATGGTGTTGTAATTCGCGTGGATGATGTAACGGAGCGTGAAAAAATGATTAAGGAATTGCAGGAAGCCAAACATCAGGCAGAGCAGTCTGATAAATTGAAATCTGCGTTCCTGGCGAATATGAGTCATGAAATCCGTACTCCCTTGAATGCTATTGTAGGTTTTTCGGAGTTGATGGCTTATGCCGGAGAAGAAGAAAAGGCGGACTATATCCAGATTATTAATAGTAATAATGAGTTATTGCTAAAACTGATAAATGATATACTTGATTTATCCAAGCTGGAAGCCGGTTCGGTAGAACTGAAATACGAACCGTTCGACTTATCCGAACATTTTGAAAACATGTTTACTTCCATGAAACAGCGCCTGAAGAATCCAGATATCGTGTTAACTGAAATCAATCCTTATCACTGTTGTCGGGTAACTCTGGACCGTAATCGCGTGGCACAAATTATAACGAATTATGTCACTAATGCTATCAAATATACTTCAAAAGGTTCTATTAAAATGGGATATGCATGTAAGGATGGAGGCGTCTATTTTTATGTGAAAGATACCGGTATTGGTATAGCTGATGATAAAAAAGGAAAAGTATTCCAGCGTTTTGAGAAACTTGATGAGTTTGCCCAAGGTACCGGACTTGGACTTTCTATTTGCAAGGCAATTGCAGAAGCTATGGGAGGTAAAGTCGGCTTTGAATCGGTACACAATGAAGGATCGCTGTTTTGGGCATTTTTACCTTGTGAAGTCGATACACTTTCTATGGTAGAAGAGAAGAAAGAAGAGAATATCTCCGGAGGAGAGTTTGGTGCGAATGACGAAGTGATGGAGAAGAGTGCCGGTCGGAAAACAATTCTCATAGCTGAAGATATACAAAGTAATTATCAGCTGGTGTCTACTATCCTGAAGGATCATTATGATTTACTGCATGCGGAGAATGGGCAAAAGGCAGTGGAAATAGCGCGTAGCCAACATGTCGATTTGTTGTTGATGGATATGAAAATGCCTGTACTGGATGGATTGAAGGCTACAGCTGAAATACGTAAGTTTAATGCTAGCTTACCTATCGTCGCACTTACCGCCCATGCTTTCGATTCTGACCGGATTGCTGCAATAAAGGTCGGCTGTAATGAATATCTGGTTAAGCCGCTTGAAAAAATGAAATTAATGGTGGCATTAAAGAAATATTTATAATCTTTGCATTGTGAATATCTGGAATTAGTTGAATATATCGATGAATCGTATTAAAGGTATACTTTATGCGGCGGTATCCTCCTCCACTTTTGGGCTGGCTCCGTTTTTTTCTATAACTCTGTTGTTAGCTGGTTTTTCGGCTTTCGAGGTGCTTTCTTATCGTTGGGGAGTGGCTGCTATTGTATTGACACTGTTTGGATGGTGTTCGGGATGTAATTTCCGGCTGGCAAAGAAAGATTTGTTAGTCGTTTTTTTATTAAGTTTGTTGCGGGCAACCACCTCATTCAGTTTGCTCATTGCCTATCAGAATATAGCCACGGGGGTAGCATCGACTATTCATTTTATGTATCCGTTGGCTGTATCATTGGCAATGATGTTTTTCTTTCATGAAAAGAAATCTCTTTTGGTGATGCTTGCTGTTTTAATGTCTTTGTTTGGTGCTGCTTTACTGTCATCGGGAGAGTTGGAGGCGAAAAGTGGTGATACAATAGTAGGATTGGTGGCGGCTTGTATTTCTGTCTTTTCTTACGGAGGATACATCATTGGGGTTCGAACAACACGAGCCGCTCAAATCAATTCCACTGTACTGACATGTTATGTTATGGGGATGGGAGCTGTTTTCTATCTGATAGGAGCTATGGCAACTTCCGGGCTTCATCTGGTGACAGACGGTTATATATGGCTGATTATTTTAGGACTTGCATTGCCGGCTACGGCTATTTCCAATATAACTTTGGTACGGGCAATTAAGTATGCGGGACCTACACTGACTTCTATTTTAGGTGCGATGGAACCACTGACAGCCGTTGTGATCGGTGTCTTTGTTTTTAAAGAACTGTTTACCCTGAATAGTGCTATTGGAATTCTTTTGATTTTGTTGGCTGTGGGTATGGTAGTATTTCGTAAGCAAAAATCTTAAAGAAGATATTAATAAAAAATGCTGCTTATCTGATGTGATAAACAGCATTCATTCTGGAGAGCCTCTTGTCGGATTC
>DXOJ01000709.1:0-3804 GCA_019412865.1 Bacteroides sp.
CCCGCATACAGATAGCAAACTTTAGCTATTACGTATGCGGGATTTAGTACAACGACCTGTTTCTTTAAAACCAATAATGGCTTTTCTAAGGTGTTGATAATTAACTTATTATTGATGCCGCCGGAAAAGCGGCATCAATAATGCAGTATTTATTTCTTTTTTGACAAATCTTTTAATAGGTAGTCTACTGCTGCTTTCAGTTGCGCGTCTTCTCCTTTCAGGCTGGCTGCCGGTTCGTTATAGACTAGAATATCAGGTTGCAAGGTCTGATTTTCGAGATAGTTGCCTTGCATATCCATGCAACCTACCTGTGGGATACCGAATACAATAGACGGATCTATCTGGCGCTCCCACCACACGGCTGTCATCGTTCCTGCCACCGGGGCGCCTATCAGTTTACCAATGCCTAGAGTCTTATATACGTAAGGAGTGCCATGTGCATTGCTGTAATTGTCTTCACAAGTTAGCATGCATGAGGCTTTCAGCCATTTGTTGAATGGATCGCTGCCGATATATTGTCCGCGTGGCACGAAACGTTGATATTCCTTTCCGCTAAGTAAGGTGACCACATCATCGTGCAGCCATCCACCACCATTATGGCGGGTATCTACCACTACGGCTTCTTTATTGCGATAACGACCGAGCAATTCGGAATAGATCTTGCGGAAGCTGGGGCTGTCCATACCTTTAATATGTACATAAGCAATGCGTCCGCCGGAAAGCTCTTCAACTTTCTTGGCGCAACGCTCTACCCAACGTTTGTAAAGCAGCTCGCTTTGAGTGCCATAGCTGATGGCCTTTACAGTTTCTTCAAAACGTTTTTTAGTGGAAGGATCGTATACGGTAAGTACTACTTTGCGTCCGACTTTGCCTTCAAATAACGGGAAGTAATCAGCACCGGCTTCAATCGTTGTGCCGTCTACTTTTTCAATGATGCAACCTGCCTTCACTTCTGTCTTTTTCTGGGTGAAAGGACTTTGCTTCATGATTTCCTTGATCTTTAACCCGGCACCGTTGTATGACTCATCGTAAAAGACTCCCAGAGTAGCGGTAGGCATTGCGCTGCCTCCTGCTGCAAACCGGGCTCCGGTATGGGAGCCGTTCAGTTCGCCGAGCAATTCACTCAACATTTCTGTGAAGTCATAATTGTTACTGATGTGGGGCAAGAAGCGTTCGTATGCTTTTTTATATCCTTTCCAGTCTATTCCATGCAGGTCGGCAATATAGAATTTGTCATTTACTTGCTGGCAAACGTGGTCGAAGATGTATGCACGTTCATCATAAGGGCGGTAATCGAAGAATGCTTCAAATTCTATCGGTGTAATTTTGCTACCGGCAATCTCTATTTTCTTCAATCGGCCGCCTGTGCACATAAAGATATTCTTTCCTTCTTTATCCGGTATGAGTGAGCCGCCGCCAACTCCTTTCAATAATATTTTAGTCGTATTTTCTTTCAGTTTATGCTCCCAAAGGTCGTAGTCTCCTTCAAAAGCTGCCAGGTAATAAAGAATATCACCCTTCGGACTCATGACAGCGTCACCCAGGCGGGAAGAATTTACAGTTAGACGGACGATGCGGTCAAAACGATTCTCCAAATCGAATGTAAGAGGTTTCACTTCCGTACTGTCTTTTTTCGCATTCTCATTCTGGTTCGTTTTCTTCTTACTGTCTTTAGTGTCTTCTTTCTTCTCTGCCTTTTCTTTCTTGGCTTTTTCTTTTTCTGCTTTCTCTGCCTTTTCCGCTTCTTCAAGTAAGGCAATATCTTCTTTGCTCATCAGGAAGCGGTTGTAGGCATCGACGTCGAAAAACGTAATATAGGTGTCGTCTTCACTTCCCCAGCTACCATGGCTACGGTATCCGGCACGGTCACTGTTCCATATCATTGCTTTTCCACCCAACACCCATTTGGCGTTGCTGTCGCTGTATCCGCTTTCGGTAAGATTGACCATTTCGCCTTTTCCGTCGGCTTTCAGCAAAACGACGTCTTTATTGTTCCAGCCTCCTATGCCGATGAAGTCTGATAGAATCCATTTGCTGTCAGGGCTCCATTGGAACCATTGGTCACCGTCGGCATAAGAATATTGATATTTGGCATCCATCACTGTGCGTACAGCCTTGCTTTTCAGATTGATGACACGGATAGCGGTACGGTTTTCGAGGAAAGCAACCTCTTTACCGTCAGGACTGAATTGTGGTTGGAAAGAAGCCACTTTGGAGTTTGTCAAACGTTCTTCTTTCAATTCTGTGGCATAGGTGAATTGTTTCTCCTCTTTGCGTACGATGGTGGAAGTGTAAAGCTGCCACAATCCATCGCGTTCTGAAGAATAGACGAGTGTGCGTCCGTCGGGTGCGAAACTGATGTTACGTTCCTGATCGGGTGTGTTGGTGATTTGTTTGGTTGTTTTGTAGTCAATAGAGGTTACGTAGACATCACCGCGCATAATGAATGCAACTTCTTTTCCTTTGGGAGACACAGCGATATCGGTAGCTCCGTTGGATTTGATTTGGCGGATAATATCTTTGTCATTCTTGTCTGCCAGGATACTAATGTTCACCTTTTGGGGTTGTTTGCCCGCAACAAGTGTATAAATCTCACCGTCATAACCATAACAAAGCGTGCCTGTAGTTGAAATGCTTAGAAAGCGTACGGGATGTTTGGTATGGAAAGTGATTTGTCGGGAAGTAGTGGCTCCGGGAGTACGTTGGAATATATTGAAGGAACCTTTCTCTTCACTTAGATAATAGAATGATTGACCATCAGGACTCCATACCGGTTCGCGGTCTTCACCTCCGAAAGTTGTTTGTTTTTGATAAATAGGGGCTTTTCCGGGAGTGTATGTCCAGATGTCACGGGCAATAGGGGATACCTGATGTTTACGCCAATAGTCTTCGTATCCTTTCTTGTCTTGATAGAGCATCACTCCCTCCTTATTGATAGAGATGCATTCCATTGGCATGGATGAGAACATAGCGGGGCGTCCTCCCGTCACGGGCACTTCGTATACTTGCTGGAACTGACCGGAAGGAAATCCGGCATCTTCGGCAGAGGGAGCAATGTTGGCTGTGAATAAAATGTGTTTGCTATCTTTGTAGGCAACGGGTTTCTCACTGCCCGAATGAGTGGTCAGTCGCTGGGGCGTTCCTCCTTCACTGGATACGACGAAAACGTCGAGACTTCCCATTCGGTCCGATGCAAAGGTAATCTGTTTGCTGTCGGGACTCCACACCGGTTCCGTATCAAAAGCCGGATTGGTAGTGATTTGTGTGGTACGTCCGCCGGTTGACGGTACCGTGTAGATGTCTCCTTTGTAGGTGAATACAATGGTGGTTCCGTCTGGCGAAAGAGCGCAGTGGCGCATCCATAAAGGAGATTCTTGTGCAATGCTTGTCCCTGCTAGACAGATGACAAATGCACTTAGCAGTAGCTTTTTCATTTTTTCTAATCTAATTGTGTTAAGTTCTTTTTCGCGATTTAAGTTTTGGCCTTCCTACAAATCCTTCAGTAATACTTTACTTGCTTTTTTATAGTATTCTTCTCTGGATTCGGTCAGCACCTTCCATTCGTCGTTGAATTCTTCGTCTTTGTCAATTTTGAAATTCTCGGAGCCGTATGTGTCCAAACGGTCTAGCAGGACAGCCACATTCAATTGATTGATATCCATTGAAGGCTGGTAACCGATTTCTTCACTTTTTTCGTCGGTAACCACCTCGTGAATCAATTCTATTTCCTGTAACTGATAAAGTACCTGGTTTGTCAGCCGGATAGGAATCTGGTGTTCTTCCGATATTTCTGCAGCCGTATAG
>DXOJ01000709.1:3814-5063 GCA_019412865.1 Bacteroides sp.
GCCGTATAGGGCGGTTTGTTCTTTTCGAATCGTTTGGCTATGAGTGACATAATCAGGATGGATATAAAATCCCGGTATCGTCTGCTGATGTTACGGGTGTCCTGGTCAAAGCTGAAGCTGCGGATATTTTGTCCGGCATACGTCAGTTCAGCTCCAAACAAACAGATTGTCCAGGATATCTGCAACCAAAGCAGAAATAGGGGGAGTGCGGCAAAACTACCATAAATGGCATTGTACTTTGACACCCACAACTGGCTGTTGATGTACAGAAACTGAAAAGCCTGATAAGCGGACCCTGCCAGAATACCTGCAATGAGTGCATGCTTGAATTTCACTTTCGTATTCGGCATAAAGATATACAGTCCGGTGAACATCAGCCATGTCAGGACGAAAGGAATAAGCCGTATCATGAATTTCATGACAGGAGCGAGCAGAACGAAATCATCCATCTGCTTGAGAATGGTGCTCATAAACAGAGAAAGTCCTCCGGATACCACGATCAGAATCGGCATCAGCAGGAACATGGAGAAATAGTCCGTAATCTTGCGATACATGGATCGTGCTTTTTTCACTTCCCAGATACGGTTGAAGGTGATTTCAATATTACTGACCAGATTGATAACCGTCCATAACAACATTACCAAACCAACTCCAATGAAAATACCTCCTTTGGTCTGTGAAAGATAGGAATTGACAAATGAGAGAATGGCCTCCGTTGTTTCTATATTCCCTCCGAAGCCGTTGCGGAACTGATGTTCCATCAGGTTGTCAAATCCGAAACCGCGTGCTACGGCAAACAGAATGGCAAGTATCGGTACAATGGCAAGCAATGTGCTATATGTCAGTGCAGAAGCCTTATTGGCCATTTGGTCTTTGGTAAACCGGTTGATGCAAAGATAGACGGTCTTTATAATATTGTAGAGTGAGAACTTGGTCCGGGTCACTTCGTCTTCCGTAATGCGCCAGATGTCATACGTAAGAAACTTCCATATATCGGTGATTTTCTTCTTCATGGTTCTTCGCTGATTACTAATTGCAAGCAACTAATTACTGATTACAACAGCCTTGCTCGAACAGTCGATCCTCATCCATTAGTCATTTGTAATTAAATGGATAATTAAAAGAAAAAGCAGTCAGCCTATAAGCCGAGTTCTGTACCCCATATAATTTCCGATTATTAATCTTTAATTATATCAGGTGCCTGTCATTTATCTGAGTGGCGTGTCACCACGACACTTTAGCGGTCTAC
>DXOJ01000071.1 GCA_019412865.1 Bacteroides sp.
GTGAATTGGCAAACTTTATCCAAGATGTAACATCACCGTTGAACACGCAATTCCATGATGACAAAACTTTACTTCCGGATGCAGCATAACTATCCAAGTTATTGATAGCTCCATCCAATTCTTCAAAGAATCTGTAATAAACATCCTTTTGCGAATCATAAGGCACTTCTTTTGAAACTCCAAAATTCAAATAAGGAATAGGCCCATAGGTATCTGTCACACGATGCATTGCCGCTACTTTCAAAATCTGCGCCATAGAAAACCGGGGATCTTCGTCATTGTTAATCGCTTTTCTTATTTCACGCCAGGCATTCATAGTCGTCAGGTAATTGGTAGTGAACATATCACCATACCAACTTCTTTTATCCCAATTGTAACGACCGGCAGAATTGATACTAGGAGCAGGAAAACCAAAATAGCCGACATAGCCATCTCCACCCATCACTTCCACAGTCTGATATCTGTCCGAACCGATATTAAGTCCCGGTTGTGCTACTACCAGTACGTTCTGCTCCATCTGTAAAAGAAGAGAACCAGTTCTCACATTATCCCAATCCGTCATCTCGTCGGTTGCTTCATTAGGATTGGTATTGTACTCCAGAAAATTCTTCGTACAACCTACATTTATCATGATTACTCCAAGGAGTAAGTAGTAGTTCCTTACTTTAAAAAACTTACGTATGTTCATCATTATTTTTTTTAAAGGTTATCCAATTAGAAAGAAATCTTTGCAGAAAATCCCATCGATCTCAAACTCGGTTGCATGAAATAGTCCATACCCTGGTTATAAGTACCTGTACTTGCAGTAGATTCCGGGTCAAATGGAGCCTTACAATACAGCATCCATAAATTACGTCCTACAAAGGATACATTCAATCCAGAAATCCATTTACACCATTTATTGATCGGAATATCATATCCCAATGTCAATTCTCCCAAACGAACATTAGTCATACTATATACATACATAGAACCTACATAACCTGTACCATTAGCTCCGATAGTCTGATACCATGTCTGGGCATCAATCATCTGGCCGTTTACTTTCACGCCACCATTATCCCGTGCTTCTGCCGATGTCTTAGACACTCCATAATAGTCCATTACAGCTTGAGTGGCAGAAACTCCGATACCGCCTACACGGGCATTCAACATAAATCCGAGGCTGATTCCTTTCCAATTAAATTCATTTCTCCAGCTAAGAGTATATTTCGGATTGGTATTACCGGCATAGACATAATTATTCTTATCTGTTTCCAATGCACCTGTCATTGAATTCATCCAGATATGTCCATGCTCATCAGTTCTCATTGTATTAACATAAACATCTCCCATAGAGCCCCCTACTGTTAGCCGTTGTTTGGCACCGCCTAACGAATAGACATCCATTTCGTCGAGATGTACTGTCACTCCCAACTCTTCATTTGTATATTCAGGGAGTAATTGGTCAATGCGGTTTCTGTTGAGCGACCATAGTAAAGTGGTTTTCCAATCTACAGGCCCTATATTCTGTTTAAAGCCAAGAGCTAACTCAATACCTTTATTCGTTACTTTACCTGCATTTACATATAGTTTAGAATATCCGGTTGTTGTAGAAATTTCCGGACTGAAGAGCTGATTCTCTGTATATGTCTTATAAGCTGTCACGTCCAGTGTCAGTTTATTATCAAACAGACCTAAATTAAATCCTCCTTCCCATGAATGAGTTCTCTCCGGTTTAAGGTCTTTTATCGGGAAATAAGAAGTGGTATTCAATCCTCCCAACACTGCGTAAGTAGTGATAGCCCTGAATCTTTCCGGTGCATTACCCACCTCACTATATGAAAGGCGAACCTTTGCATAAGAAAGAATGTTAGATTTCATTGTAAACATATTAGTCAGAATTGCTGAAGCACCGATAGAAGGATATAATATGGAAGAATGGTTTGTTCCTGCCAAAGCAGATATCCAGTCATTACGTAACGAACCGTCTACATAAACCATGCCCTTATATCCTAATGAGAATGTTCCGAATAAAGAATTGGTACGGTCGTGATAGTTCGTATTTTTATAGGTTAATTTACCGGAAACGTTCGCATTGTTAGAAGTAAACAGATTAGGAATGGTCAGTAATCCTCCTCCAAAATTAAGCTCCTTATAATCCAAATCCAATAAACTGGCACCTAAAGATGCTGTCAAATTCCATGTGTCGTGATAAAAATATTTATTGATATTCAACATGGCATCCGCATATATCTGACTGGTATTCTTGTTCGATTGCACGTATGCTCCTTTATCCGAGTTTTCAGCAATCACATTCAAAGTGGAAGCATACATTTTCTTTTCCGAGTTGATAGTTTCCTTATCCAGTTTCACGCGTCCGGAAACATTCAACCAATCTGTTATCGTATATTTTAGTGAACCGCTTGCCAGAAAACGGTCTTTCTTGTTGGTATACATATTCCGGTTCGTAATCCAGTAAGGATTCTGCATGGATAATCCATTTTCTTTCAATGGCCAAAACTGTGTTTTTATGTTACGGTCTACATCATATCGTTCATAATACTGATATTTCGAGAAATCATCACCGCGAGGAAATAAATAAACGGGAACCAATGGATTGGCATACTCTCCTTGCGACAACATATTCTGTTCCTTTACATTAGAATACATAAAACTTAAATCCATCGTCAGTTTATCATTCAGCATAGAGGTCGTGTTACGAACAGAGAAATTATATCTGTCCAAGTCATTATTCTGAATGATACCCCGGGCATTCACAGCACCTACGGATACATAGGTTTGATTTTTTTGTGTCCCTGTAGTCAGACTTACAGTGTTTGCTACATTGTAACCTGTCTGGAAAAAATCTTTAACTTCATAATCAGTAGGAGATGACAATTTAGATGCCCAACTATACCACTCTCCAGTTTCCGAACCATACGTATTCTGGAATTCCGGCAATCGGAATGGTGAATAGAAGGTTGAATTATTACTGTAAGTCAATCTGGTTTTATCTACAACCCCTTTCTTCGTTGTGATAAGTACCACACCATTGGCAGCAGCCGAACCGTATAGTGCAGCGGCGGCCGATCCGCTAAGTACTGAAATTGATTCTATATCATCAGCGTTGAAGTTAGCCAATCCGTCACCGGATTGTCCGGCACCCGTATACTGATCGTCAGGTTGTTCACCTGATATATTAGCCAAAGGAACTCCATCTACTACATATAGAGCGTTGTTATTACCGGATATAGACTTCGTACCACGCATTACCACACGGGCACCACCTCCAATACCGGATGAACTTGCATTGATATTCACACCCGCTACCTTACCGGCAAGACTGCTCATCACATTCATATCTTTCGCCTTTGCCACTTCGTCTCCGCCAATCTGCTGCACATTGTATGTCAAAGACTTAGTTTCTCGTTTAATGCCCAAAGCCGTTACAACAACCTCATTCAAGACTTTGGTATCTTCCGTCATCACAATGGAAAGCGATTTATTATCTGCAACCTTCACCTCTTGAGAAGCATATCCAATATAAGAGATCTCCAATACCGCTCCCTTTTTAGCTTGAATCTGAAAGTTTCCGTCGAAGTCTGTAATAGCACCGGTAGTTGTTCCTTTTACTTTCACATTCACTCCGATCAAAGGTTCTCCTTTTGTATCTTTCACTGTACCTTTTACCTGGATAGTCGGATCTTGCTCTGTTACATTCAATTTATTGGTAGACAAGATAATCTGCTTATCAACCACTGTATAAGTAATGTTGGTTCCTTTAAACACCTCATCAAGAATATCCAGTATCTTACCTGAATTGTTTCTCACAGAAACAATACGGTTCTTCTGAATTGTTTTATCATTATAAAGGAAAACATAGTCGGACGTCTCCTCTATTTTATTCAGTACCTGTTCTACAGATACATTGTTCATTGAAATGGCAACCCGCGTTCGCTGGGCATAGCCATCTTCGGCAGAAAGTTGTAATACTACTGCGAAAAGTAGTGCTAGAC
>DXOJ01000710.1 GCA_019412865.1 Bacteroides sp.
GGATATAGATAAATTACGAATTATTCGTAGATTTGTAAATCCGTCAAAGTAACACACATAATATAGAAACATATAACCCTACATCATTTATGAGAATAAAACAACTACTTATCATCTTCTTTCTTCCGGCACTGCCCACCATCTATGCCCAAAACTCTGGAAAAGAATATTTAAAGAAGGTACTTACCAAACTGGGAAAGATTGAATCCGCCACATATAACATCACTAATGAAAGCTGGCAGCATGGCGATTCAACAGCATTATCCATCCTGCATGGATTCGTTAAAGAATACAATAATCCCATGGACTCGACCATAGGTGCAAGTTATGTTTCACTGGATGCCAATGATACAACAAAGATGGATTTTTATTATGACGGTAACATAAGAGCATTGACCTATCATGATAACAAAAAATTAGTAATTGATGATTTTACATTCAGGCCACTTCCTTTTAGACCAGTGAGCCCTCCATTCTTCAACCACGCAAAAAACATCATCCAATATGCGCTTACTACCAAAGATCATACTACACTAGAACTAAAAGATGAAGGCAATGATTACTATTTCAAATTAGTAATTGACGAAAATCAGCAGGTTGAATTCTTTGGAAAAGCTTATCACCTGCCTCTTCCTCCATTCGACATTGGCAATACGACTTCCATATACGAACTATGGATTGATAAATCGAACGATCTACCTTATAAGAAACGAAGAGAAATGTCCCATGACATTAGCGTTTCAACGTGTTCGGATCTTCAGATTAATAATTTAGCAATCAACGATTTCAATACAGCTCATTATTTCCCGGAAGATTATGAAATAGTAAAATACAGCGACCTCCATAAGAAAGACGGAGATTCATCAGCCTCCGAACTTATCGGTAGAAAAGCTCCCGCCTGGATATTAGAAAACATAGAAGCACAACCCGTATCATTAGCCGACTGCAAAAGCAAAATCATACTAATCAACTTCACCGGTATTGGTTGTGGTGCTTGTCAAGCAGCTATTCCTTTTTTAAAACAGTTAAAAGATTCATTCAATAGTGAAGAATTTGATCTCATTGCCATAGAATCCTGGAGTCGAAAAACATCTGCTATCCGGAACTATGCAAACCGAAAGGAACTGAATTATATCATTCTAAATGCAACCAATGAGGTTATCAAACAATATCAGACAGGTGGTGCTGCTCCTTACTTTTTCATTATGGGCCATGAGCGAATTATACGAAAAGTCATCAGAGGTTATAGTAAAGAGAATACTGATAAAGAAATAATAAATGCAATAAAAGAACTACTATGAGAAAGTTAGAAGTCAACAAATAAAGTGCCTAGCTACCAATATAGAAAAACAATGAGAAGTGTGCCAAAACTCCTTAATAAACGAAGAATCACCTTTATTACAATTATCTGTGGTAAAGGTGATTCTTCGTTTATTAAGGTTTTGTATTGCCCTCTTATATCGAATTCACATTGATCTACACTATATATTTAGAAATTAATCATGTGCATAATCTTTTCTGTAGCCCCGGCATTACTAGTCACATAATAACCGGCATTTGTTCCTGTTTCACGCAAGAACAATTCATCCGTCAGGAAACGATCCAGCAAAGTTTTCAGCTCATCATAGTCTTTGATAGAATAAGCACCTTTTGCTTCCAGCAATTGAACAGCCTCCATGAATTTCTGATACTTCGGTCCGAAAATCACCGGAATACCATATACAGCCGCTTCCAAGGTGTTGTGGATTCCTACCCCGAAACCACCACCGATATAAGCTATTTCACCATAGCGGTAAATAGAGGATAACAGACCGAAGCAGTCTATTATAAGGCAATCCGCTTTCAATACATTTCTTTCGTCAGCACGGGTATAGCGCACATACGGACGTTTCAATTTACCGATGATCTCAACCAGGTGATTCTCATCGATCACATGCGGAGCAATAATCAGTTTCATTTCCGGATGATTATTGAAATATTCGAGGAATAAATCCTCATCAGGCCCCCATGAGCTTCCTGCAACAAAAGTAAAAGAATTGTCTCCTTTAAATTTCTCCACCAACGGGAGCTCTTTAGCCTCTTCGCGGATTTGCAGTACACGGTCAAAACGGGTATCCCCCACCACTGTCACACGACTAATGCCGATTTTTGACAAATAACGTTTGGATGCCTCATTCTGAACAAACAGATGATCGAAATCTTTCAAGACATTGCGATAAGTGCCACCATACCATTTAAAGAATATTTGTTCGCGACGGAAGATAGACGACACACTATATACCGGAATACGGCGCTTGTGAAGCTCATCCAGATAATTCTTCCAAAACTCATATTTGATAAAGAACGCCATGCAAGGATTTGCAATATCCAGGAACTTCTTCACATTCCTCGGCTTATCAAACGGCAGATAACAAACAATATCCGCCCCCCGGTAATGCTTGCGCACTTCATAACCGGAAGGAGAGAAAAATGTCAGCAATATCTTATAGTTAGGATATTTCTCACGAATCATTTCTATCAGAGGGCGTCCTTGTTCAAACTCCCCCAGTGAAGCAGCGTGAAACCAAATATACTGTTCCCCTTTTTCCACTTGTTGGCGTAAGAGTTCATACACCACCCAATGCCCCTTCATCATCTTCCGGGGCTTGCGGCTAAACGGAGCAGCCAAATGGACGATAAAGTCATAAATGACTATTGCCAGGTCGTAAAGCATAGTACTGTGTCGATTACTTCAAAACCTCTACCGCTCGCTTCATACGAGCTATCGTCTCCTCTTTACCCAATACCCAGGAAATATCGAACATGTGCGGGCCTTTTCCTTCACCCACCAATGTCAGACGGAAAGCATTCATGATATTACCGGTATGGTAACCTTTCTCCGCAATCCAGTCCATAACGACTTTTTCCTGTCCTTCAATGCTAAAATCTTCAATACCGGCAATCACTTCTGCCAATTCGGTCATACATTTGGCAGAATCTTCTTTCCAGCGTTTCTTCACCGTCTTTTCATCATATTCTGTAGGAGCCACAAAGAAGAAGCTACATACATCCCACAGTTCTTTAATGAAACTTACCCGGTCTTTCATCATGCCAACCACAGTCACTACCTTTTCGAAAGGAGCTTCTACGCCTTGTTCTTTCAAGAAAGGTAAGAACAGTTCCGCAATTTCTTCGTTAGGTTTCTGCTGTATATATTGATGATTGAACCATATCCCTTTTTTATAGTCGAACTTAGCTCCCGACTTGCTGCAACGGTGAAGATCAAACAATTTAATCAATTCGTCCATCGACATCACTTCCAGATCATTACCCGGATTCCATCCCAATAAAGCCAAGAAATTAATCACAGCTTCAGGTAAATAACCGGATTCGCGATAACCTGAAGAAATTTCTCCGGATTTCGGATCGTGCCATTCCAATGGGAATACTGGGAATCCGAGACGGTCACCGTCACGCTTGCTTAATTTTCCATTACCTTCCGGTTTCAATAACAAAGGCAGGTGAGCAAATTCCGGCATCGTATCTTCCCAACCGAAAGCACGGTACAACAACACATGCAAAGGAGCGGAAGGCAACCATTCTTCACCACGAATCACGTGGGAAACTTCCATCAAATGGTCATCCACGATATTTGCCAAATGGTAAGTAGGCAGTTCGTCAGCCGATTTATAAAGCACTTTGTCATCCAGAATAGATGAGTTGATTACTACTTCGCCACGAATCAGGTCATTTACATGTATATCTTCATTCGGTTCGATTTTGAAACGAACAACATATTGTTTGCCTTCAGCAATCAGTGCATCCACTTCTTCTTTCGGCATAGTTAATGAATTGCGCATCATACCACGGGTAGATGCATCATATTGGAAGTTAGCAATTTCAGCACGCTTAGCGTCCAGTTCCTCCGGAGTATCAAAAGCGATGTAAGCTTTTCCATTTTCCAGCAAAATCTGCACATATTTCTTGTAGATTTCGCGGCGCTCCGACTGACGGTACGGACCACACTCACCACCGAAACTCACTCCCTCGTCAAAGTGGATACCCAGCCACTTAAAAGATTCGAGTATATACTCTTCCGCTCCCGGAACAAACCGGTTAGAGTCAGTGTCTTCAATACGAAATATCAAGTCTCCGCCGTGTTGACGTGCAAATAGATAATTATACAAAGCTGTACGCACACCACCGATGTGCAATGCTCCCG
>DXOJ01000711.1 GCA_019412865.1 Bacteroides sp.
AATGAAACTTGCATTTGTATAATCAAAGCTTTTGTTTTTATAAACGCAACTTGCGTTTATAAAAACAAAGGTTACATTTATAAAAATGAAAACTTCGTTTATAGTTTATAATAAGCAGAATATAAGTTTGCAAGCCATACAAAAGAAGTTTAGGCGTAACAGAGTGGAAGTTTTCTATTAATAGCCTAGAGTTTATCTATTAGTATATTATGAGGGAGCATCTACAATAGTTCGTTAAACTTCAAATTAACAGATAAAAGTAGGTCACCTCCGGATTTCTTAAGATTAAGGTATCTGACATCTGAATGTGTATGAATCTGAATAAACTTACCCAATATCTTGATAGCTTATAATGAGGTGAAGGGGTGAAGGATTATTTATCCTAGATTCACAGATTTCTATCACCGTAATCGTCTGATTTATAACAATTCAAACAAGTGTGAAACCTATGAACCTTCGATATGAGCATCATAGTTATGTTGTTCTCAACAAACTGGAAAATGGTGTTTGATGCGTTTAGAAGAAGTATGAGATGAGCCCCGGCTCTCTTATTGAACCAACCAGCGACCGATATTACGGGTTTCTTTGTCGAAGTCCACACCTATCTTTACCAATTTGCGGTGGTCGATGGTATAACATTCACTTTCAAACTACGATAATAACCGTTCCGCCAAATCACGGCAACCCGCACGATTCATCTTCCCATTACCCGCCTGCGGTATACAGTCTGTATATAAAACGTATTTAGGACGATGATAAGGTTCTAATATACTCTGTAGTTTGTCTTCAATTTCTTCTATGTCCGGCTGCCCTTCCAGCAACAAAGTCACCGCCTGCCCCAAACGCTGATCCGGTACGGAAGTGATGACAAACGGCACGGGAATATACGGGCGAAGGATTTTTTCTATTTCCTCTGCCTGGATTTTTATTCCGCCGCTATTGATGACATTGTCTTTCCGACCGAGAATAGTAAAACTTCCATCGGGATAAATATGCGCAATGTCATTGGTTTGCAAAATATCATCGCATACCAAAGGGGCTTTAATGACCAATGTGTTTTCGGAAGATAAAGACAGTTCCACAGAAGCAAAAGGGTAATAGCGTTCGGAAGCTAATACCCCATTCAGACGGCGGAGAGCAATATGAGACAACGTTTCGGTCATGCCATAAGTAGAATAGATAGCACCCGGAAAATTTCTGATTTCTGCTTCCAAAGCCTCATCGATTGCTCCACCACCGATTATCAGAACATCCGTTTGTCGCAACCGTTCTTTTTCTTCAGGCACCTGCAGGGTATTATAAACTTGCAGAGGAACCATTGCCGCAAATCTCAAAGGCTGTTTCATATCCGCTAACGGATGACCGGAAGCGGGACGTATAATCAGATTCAAACCTACAACCAAAGAGCGTACGACTACCATCATAGCTCCGATATAACGGAGATTCATGCATAACAAAGCAGTGTCTCCTATTTGCAAATTCAGAAATTCGCAGGTCAGACGTGCGCTTTGCATCATTTTATCCTTGCTAATCCTTATCTTTTTCGGTTTTCCGGTAGATCCCGAAGTATGAACTGTCATCCAAGGAGATTCGGTAAACCACTCTTGCAGGAAATCATACAGCATCTGCCCTGTAGAAGAATCGGATGCTCCTACCACCTTTGTTTTCAACAAATGCAAATCATTGGCTGTATATCGTACCCCTTCAAGCAGAAGCGATTGCTTTTCTCTCTCAAATTCCATTTTATTGAATGCCTCCTCGCAACAGTTCCAACATTTCTTCTTTAGTCAATTTATGCGCCATATTGCTTCCATCCAGTAGAGAATCCGCCAATGATTTCTTACTTTGATGCAGCGTGACAATCTTCTCTTCAATCGTATTGGAAGCTATCAGCCGATAGATGGTGACAGGGCGAGTTTGACCGATACGGTAAACACGGTCTGAAGCTTGGTCTTCGACAGCAGGATTCCACCATGGATCCAAATGAATCACATAATCGGCGGCTGTCAGGTTCAGCCCTGTACCTCCCGCTTTGAGACTAATCAAAAACAGGTGTCCCTCTCCTTGTTGAAACCGGCTGACCTGTTTTTCACGCTCATTTACAGACATCGTTCCATCCAAATAAAGATAGGAAATACCCTGCAAATCAAGTTCTTTGCGAATCAAAGCCAGATGAGACGTGAACTGGCTGAATACTAACGCACGGTGCTGATTGCCGATAAGTTCATCTACCAAATCCATAAATACTTTTGTCTTGGATGAGTCAATTTTCAGCTTATCATTGATCAAAGCCGGATGACAGGCCGCCTGACGTAAACGAGTGATTTCCGCCAATGCCTGCATAGCCCCCAACGAACTTTCCTCGATATTAGCAACAGCCTGCTGACGGAGATTCTCATACAAAGCCATTTCCTCGGAAGACAGTTCTACCTTCTGCACTATTTCTGTTTTCTGCGGCAATTCGTCCAAAACCTCATTTTTGGTACGTCGAAGCAGAAAAGGTTGCAGCACTCTCTTTAATTGTTTTTGCCGTTGCTTATCTCCGTTTTTCTCAATGGGCAGAATAAACTTTTCATTAAAATGCGGAAATGTCCCCAGTAAACCGGGATTGGCAAACTGAAATAAGTTCCAGATTTCACTTAGATGGTTCTGTATGGGAGTTCCGGTCAACAACAAACGGAATTCACCATTGAGTTGCATCGCCGCCTTGGACATTTTGGTGTCTTTATTCTTAATTGTATGGGCTTCGTCCAGCAGGATGACATTCCACTGCTTCTTGCTCAACAATACAACCTCCGCATTCAACAATCCATAAGTAGTAAGCAATATATCATAATCACCTGTCTCCTGTATCATTTGCTCCCGATCACCGCAGCTGTCATGTAGCACCCGGCAAGTAAGCGAAGGAGCAAAACGGTTGATTTCACTCTGCCAGTTAAGCAATACGGATGCAGGAGCGACAACCAAAGAAGCACCTTTCTTCCCTCTGCTGAGCATCAGAGCAATGGCTTGTATCGTTTTTCCCAATCCCATATCATCCGCCAGACAAGCACCGGCTCCCCAATACGCCAATCGTGATAACCACCGGAATCCATCCATCTGATAATCACGCAATTCAGCCTGTAATGTGGCAGGTACGATGAACCGGACATTTTCTGCCTGTTCTATTTTTTGCTGTAGTTCCTTAAACTTATGGTCTTTTTTCAGCAGGATTCCCTGTTGTTCCATATCAGCAAGCAAAGTGGCGTTAAAGCTGGAAACTTTCAGACTTTTATCATTCAGCAGGATAGAATCAAGTTCTTGCAACTTCCGACGTAACTGATTGCTTAATGCGATGAAATCAGAGTCATTCAACGCTATAAAACGCCCCCTGCTTTCACGGGTTTTCCGCAAAAGTTCGGAAATCTTCATCCGGACTCCGTCTTCTATCTCCAACTCTCCATCTATCTCGAACCAGTATCCTACCCCTTTCATAGAAAGCTTCAGTTGTGGAAAATCCGCAATGCCCTTTATAGACAATTTAGCACCCTCCGGCCACTCGGTACGCGACACATCTGACAGCTCGCGAAGCTCTTCTATCAGATCCAGACATTGATAGTAATCTGCAAAGTAAGCCGTATCCGTAGCCGTAAAGTCTCCGCTGACCCGTTGGAGTAGCTGGTTGACTATCACATAATTTTCTTTTTCTTTCTTCAAATTGCGTACCGCCTGCACACGTTCGCCCTTCATTGTTCCAATCACGCTTCCCACTCCCTCACCGGCTTTGCAGTAAGGCGGCTGTTCGATGAAAGGTTTTACAAAAAGTTCCACCTTGATTCCGTCTCCTACGGGCAACAGCTGAACGGTTATCAATGAATCTCCTTTTATTTGCTTGAGGTTTTCTTTATTGCGTACCAAGTCCGAATGTATCGTCACGTTTCTTCCCAATTTCCCCAACACGTCCGCCAACTGGTCTTTAGCTTTTAACGGAAAGCGGGAGGATTGTTTGAAGAGTTCCAATATGGCACGCTGTTCCGAGGTCAGTTCTACAATCCGATAGAGCTGATCATTCTCCTTATTTAAAATAGTATTCGAACTTCCCAACTGTTTCACATTACTGCTCACCTGATAACCGTCTTTCAGTTGAGTGACCACCAACTGTAGTTCTTCTTTCGTGATTACAATAGGAATATCCGGATTTCTCTCCATATACACAAATGGATAACCCGCCAAAAGAGATAATGCCTTGGGTCCGCCCAACTCATAAATGTCTCCTATAGAATATCCGGCATTAAAGTACTTGACACATGCCGCAAGGCTCTTGTCCAGTTCGCTCATCCCTTCTACTGCGTTCTGCTGGAAAGTAGCCAAAGCTATATTCCTCCCTCCCGTCCAGGTTATTCCGTCTTTCGACTTTTGAAGCCGGGGAATGATCTGACCATAATTCGTTATATGATATACAATGCGTGACCGAGCTATGTTATCAGCGGTTCCTTTCGCTACTACTCTGGTTTCCTGATTCCGAACCAGCTCCGCCAATCTGTCCAACGCAATTTCCCAAGGTTCCTGTTTAGCATAAGAAGGAAGCAGGGGAGCCACTCCCATCTCTTCCCTCAATTGCGCATTTTTAGAAATAAAAGCCTGAAAGTCGCATGAATATTCTAACTGCAATGCTTTAAAACGATCGTTTTCAAGCAGTTTCTCAATAGGGCGATTGTCTATATAGATTTTCTCATTCAGCTTATAATGTTCGAGAAGTAAATACAATAATGCTTTTACCATATTCGATTGCAGGTCATAGTTCCGCTCTATCCATAAGACTAATTCTTTAGTATCTCTTCCTAAAGCAATCAAAAGCATCAGATAAGCCGGCAGCCATTGCCTTTCTTCACGAATCCGTTTCTTTGTCACTAATCCGCTCATCTTTTTCTTTGAAGCCTCACTACCCTCGCGCATTAATGCTATGACATACGTTAACGAATAGAAAGGCGTATCAAAAAGATAGGTACTTTCTATATATTTGAGAGCTTGCCGATATATTTTAAGTGCCTCTGAATAATTTCCATGATATTGGGCATAAAGCGCATGGGCGCATAAACCATTCACAGAGCGGGACGTTACATTCTCCGGGATTTCATTGATACGACCAGACAATACATATTCATAAAATGAATAAACTTCCCGAAAATACTCTTTAACGGAAGTAGGCATTGATTGATTCCTTAGATATAGATTTTCAACAAAAAGATCGTCTATTTCTTCCAGCCAGTAATTCCAACGATTGGCATATCCATCGATAATACAATATAAAACACCAACAGAAAGTTTACTGTATAAATCTCGCCATTCGGTAGAATATGCCATTTCACGAAATAGAGGCAGTGTCAATTCGTCTATCGGCCAATGCGTTATTATATCATTATCCAATTCCTTCGTCGCAGCCCATTGTAACATCGCATTACACAATGTTCTCGCTTGCAGCTCAATATATCCGGGGAGAGATTGTTCTTTTTCAAATTCTTCAAACGATTCATTTCGCATCAGCCATAAATACCGGAGATGGATTCCGGGCAGCAACCGACATCTTTTATTCCCGAAATAATGCAGGTTTGAAACGATTTCTATCTCGCCATTCTCTTGCATTGACTTCAGCAACTTAGTAGCCTTGGCAGGGCTAAATCCCATCTTACAGAGTTTCTTCAATGCATCGTTATATAGCAATGGAAGCATGTTCCAAGCCATATATTTTAAGAAAAGGGTTTTAATCTCTTTGTCTTTATCAGTAGCTAATATTGCCATCTTTTTTAGTTCTATATTTTGTCGTTACCAGTCGATTATCCTTTAACACCATCACTTACAAAACCATAAACAATCTTTTCTTATTTCAAGAGGCACTTCCACGTTGTCTGTAAAGAGCGCCCCTGTTCCCAGTCCCTGTGGCAACGGATTGCCGAATGTTGCACACCACTGGGCAATGGCATTCAGACCAATGTTTGATTCCAAAGCAGAAGTAACCCACCAGCCGATCTGTTGTTTTTCAGCTTCGGTAATCCATTCGTCTCCTCCGCAGATTCCTCCATGAAGAGAAGGTTTAATAACGATATATTGCGGACGGATTGTTGAAAGCAGTTCCTGTTTCCTTTCCAGCGTGTTGCATCCTATCAGTTCTTCATCTAAAGCAATCGCTAATGGAGATTCGGCAGCAAGCCGAGCCATTTCCTCCCATTGTCCGGCACGGATTGGCTGTTCGATAGAATGTAAATCAAACTCGGACAGACGCTTCAGTTTTTCCATTGCATCCACGGGCGAGAAAGCACCATTTGCATCTACACGCAACTCTATTTCTTTAGAAGAGAAATGCGTGCGAATATGACGCAGTAGTGTCAACTCTTCCTCGAAATTAATGGCACCTATCTTTAACTTGATGCAACGAAATCCGGCTTCCATCTTTTTCTCAATCTGGGATAACATATTTTGAAAATCTCCCATCCAAATAAGGCCGTTAATCGGAATACCAACTTCTCCACGTGAGAAAGCCGTATCGCACAATGCCCAATCGCCTGCAAAGAAATGCCGGATAGCCATTTCCAGCCCAAACAAGATAGAAGGGTAATCGCACAAGCCATCCATATCCAGCTTTCCTTGCTCTTTCTCTACCTGACGGCAGGCTTTCACTAATATATCTTCGTAATCAGGAAGATCATCACAACTCAAAGCAGGTAAAGGTGCACACTCCCCTATTCCCACGCGACCCGGAAAATCAGGAGAAGTGAAATAAAGATACCAGACTTTACGCGTTGTATATGTTCCTCGGGAAGTTCCTGCAGGCTGTTTGAAATGAAGCAACCGGGGAATAATTTCTATTTTACAGTTCATAGTGAATTATTTTTCAGTTCACCGCAGAGTTATACAGAATTTAGTTCTTTCTTCAGAGCAAGCCTGTAAGAGAAGACTGTAAGAGATATGACTTACAAAACGCTGTGTTAGTCTGTGAAACTCTGTGGTGAAACCGATTTAAGGGAATTTCGGATATTGTTTGAAGTTCGGTTTACGTTTTTCCAGAAACGCATTCTTTCCTTCCTGTGCTTCATCAGTCAGGTAATAGAGCAACGTTGCGTCACCTGCCAATTCCTGAATACCTGCCTGACCATCCAGTTCGGCATTCAATCCTGCTTTAATCATGCGCAAAGCCAACGGACTAAGCAACATCATTTCTTCCGCCCACTGTACATATTCGTCCTCCAACTGCTCCAAAGGAACTACTTTATTCACTAATCCCATGTCCAATGCTTCTTGTGCATTATACTTCCGGCAGAGGAACCAGATTTCACGTGCTTTCTTCTGACCGACCACACGTGCCAGATAAGACGCACCGAATCCGGCATCAAAGCTACCTACACGAGGACCCGTCTGACCGAAAATAGCATTTTCCGACGCAATGGACAAATCACATACCACATGAAGCACATGTCCGCCACCAATAGCAAAACCGTTCACGGCAGCAATCACCGGTTTCGGGATGCTGCGAATCTGCTTTTGCACATCCAATACGCTAAGACGAGGCACACCGTCTTTTCCGATATATCCGCCACGTCCTTTCACATTCTGGTCGCCGCCCGAACAAAATGCCTTATCACCGACTCCGGTAATCACAATCACATCAATATCCGCTTCTTCACGGCAGATGCGCAATGCGTCACTCATTTCAGCAGTAGTAGTCGGGGTAAATGCATTCCGATAACGTTC
>DXOJ01000712.1 GCA_019412865.1 Bacteroides sp.
AAGTTCTCATTATGAGAAGTTAGACGGAATTGAGCGTTGTATTGACGATGAGATAAAGTGTGAGATCCCTATAAGTTGGGAATGGTACAGACTTGGTTCTCTAACAGAGTTAATAACCAAGGGTTCCTCACCAAAGTGGCAAGGTGTTTCATATACCGATAAGCAGAATGGCATACTTTTTATCACAAGCGAAAATGTAGGTGTAGAGGAATTATTGCTTTCCAAAGAAAAATATGTAGGCAGCGAGTTTAATGTTATGCACCCTTCATCTATCTTACGAAAAGGTGATCTTCTGACAAACATTGTAGGGGCATCTATTGGGCGTACCGCAAAATATACCTTAGACATTTTGGATGCAAATATAAACCAGGCGGTTTGTATTATTCGTTTGGTGGATTTAGACCTGTCGGAGTATTTGCTCAAATATCTCAACAGCGTAGTTTCAATAGATATGATGACAAACAAGTCTGTCGATTCAGCACGAGCTAACTTAAGCCTCACTTCTGTTAGCAACCTTTTAGTTCCTATTCCTCCTCTCGCAGAACAAAAACGTATTATAAGCAAACTGAAATTTGTATTGCCATTATACAAAACATCATAAAGCACAAGGCATACACTTCATCAGTCCGAAGTGCATGCCTTTCTTTTTACCAATCTACAATTGTATCAACGATTTTTCTCTGTTCTGTGGCTGTTTTTCTGAGGTAAATACGGGTTGTTTCAATACTTTCGTGTCCCATTAAATCAGCCAGGAACGCTATATCATTACAGCGATCAAGGAAGCTTTTAGCAAATCTGTGACGAAATGAATGCGGATATACAACTGCAGGATTGATATTGTATTTGACTGCCAGTTTTTTCAGCTGCCCGGAAATGCCACGGGTGGTAATACGTTCTCCGTATTTGTTCAAAAAAATGAAGCCACTTTCTTGTTGTTTTTCAGCCAACCAAGAAAATGCTTCATTTTGTAATTCTTTGGGGATATAAATTCTGCGTAATTTACCGCCTTTGGAGTACAGGTCAAGATGCCCTAACTTAACATGTTCAGCCTTAATCTGAATCAGTTCGCTGACCCTGGCTCCAGTGGCAGCAAGGAAGCGAATCACGAAATACCAGAACATTTCATCATCCTTTTTCAGACAGGATTTGAAGTATTCGTAGTCCGCTTCACTGATTACATTTTCCAGAAAAGTTTTCTGCTGAACACGGACAAATGGCAGTTTCCATTTTTCCTTGCCGATGCTCTCCAAGTAACAGTTGATGGCACGAAGTCTGAGATTAACCGTCTTTGGCTTGTAATTCTCAATCAACCATACCTTGTACTCACGCAGCTTTTTCTGGGTAACATCATCGTATTGCTCCCCATATTGTTTGATGGCAAACATATACGATGAAATCGTGTTTTCTGAGAGGCTTGTACCTCTCAAGTGTCTTTCAAATTTTTCTTTTTCTATCATGACGAAAGACCTCCTTTCGCCAGATATTATACAATCTTGCGTTAAATCAGAGTAATCTTGTCGAACAATTCTTGCTGTTTTTTAGCAATACGGCGTTGTTCTGGCAAAGGAGGTAGTGGAAATAAAAAGTTCATTACGCTATTCCGGTCTATACCGGGAATAACGCCTTGTCCTTTCGATTTGATCTGATCGAGATTTGCTTGCAGGAACAAACGGATATAGTCCATATTAAGCGTAGAAAGTTTTTTTATTGCCATGATTTGTCTGGCAATATGTGCTTCTTCAATATCGCAAATGACAGTTTTTCCATAGCCAGAACCTTTGCATACTAAAAGCACATCACCACGGTTAGCAATTACTTTTGGAGTTTTTGTCCAACGATTCAACAAAACCCTATTCTCAGATAAACTACTGGCTCCTGTAATATAAGGGATTCCTTGATATTCTTCGTTATATTCTTCTGATTTAAAATCTGTTCCCGAAAGCAAAACTATAACCTGTCCCAATCGCACCCACTTCCAGTTGCTTGGAATCTCGAACGGTATCTCATCGTCGATACAACGCTCAATTCCGTCCAACTTCTCATAATGAGAATTATCCCTTCTGAAAATGACGGATTCGTGCTTATCTTTCTTAATTTTACCTTCGGCAATTAGCTTTTGTTTCTCAGCACGAATACGTTCCAGAAGAATGGAAGCGGGTTCATCG
>DXOJ01000713.1 GCA_019412865.1 Bacteroides sp.
TTTGATTACAAGCCAATTATCGAGATTTTATGAGAAATGAGAAATAAAAAAATAAAATCTCTTTCAGAGAGCAAATAACGATAGAATTGTGGAATGCTATGCATTGGCTGCTTTCTTCTGCTTGTTCTTAGGGGTGCGTGGCTGGTCTTTATCAGCTCCGGTGTCATTTTGCTGCTTCATCCATTTTTGCAGTTCCATCGTCAGTTCGGCTTTCTTCTTACTATATTTCTTCACATCCGCCAGATTATTCATCTCGAACGGATCTTTCTTGATGTCATATAGCTCGAATTCGGGACGATTCTTGTAACGGTTCAATATTTTATGTGCCCGATCCGAATCCTGTGCTTTCCAGGAGAGATACCATTCTGCCTTTTCAATATGTTTTTCCACGTATGTTTCTTCCGGAGTCAGGTTCCAGATCAAACGATAGTGTCCGTCTGAAATGGAGCGAATCGGATAGGCCGGACCTTCGGGAACATTGTTGTGAACATGATAAGCATACTTATGATGTGTCTTTGTTTTTCCCTGGAATACGCCCAGCAGACTCTTTCCGTCTATCACGTCAGGAATTTCTCCGCCTGCAACGTCAATGAACGTAGGAAGAAGATCTTCATATTGCACGATGGCAGAAGTTTCCACACCCGGTTTAATGACACCTGGCCAGGAAGCAACCATCGCCGACTTGACACCTGCACTCCAATTCGTCCATTTAGCTCCGGCAAATTGCGTACCTTGTTCGGAGATGAAAATAACGAGCGTGTTCTGCAACAAATTCTTATCTTTCAGAATCTGCATGGCGTCGCCCACCTGCTGGTCGAGCAGACCGACTTCTGCCAAATATCTGGCATAGTATTCACGCGTTACTTCCGTATCGACAAATTGAGGCGGCAACTGAAGTTTCTTCCGGTCGAAGACGGAAGCGTCACCACCCGTCCAGGGAGCATGCGAGTTGATAGAAGCCAATACCAGGCAGAAAGGTTGGGAAGAATCGCGTTCCATAAACTTCTCAATACCTTTGGTATGATAATCTGTATTTGTGCTTGTACATCCTTTGGGGAATCCCGGTACATCTTCGAACGGGAAGTTAGCCAAAGGTTTGATATGCCATTTTCCGGCTAATCCAACCCGGTAGCCCAGATTTCCCAGGTAAGTGGGAAGAGATTTTACATCGGCATTGACCGAACTATGGTTTGCATAACCACCATGATGCATCGGATACATCCCCGTATAAACACAATGACGGGTAGGCGTACTCATCGAAACGGAGTTATACGCATTGTTGAATTTTATCCCCTGCTCCGCCAGTGCGTCTATATGAGGAGTCTTGTTGTTTACAGCCCCGAAACAACCTATATCATAATAGGAGCAGTCGTCGGCTATGATTAATAGAATATTAGGCTTCGAAGGAGTTTGGGCAAACCCGTTTCCTATCGCCAATCCGCCTAGGAGGCACATACTAATCATTGATTTTTCCATCTTGTATTATTTTCAATTTATTGGGTCAACATCATTAACGTACTACTTTCCATTCTTTGGGAGCTTTGAATCCGTCACGGCCTTTGCCATAGGGTACTTCCGGCAGACAAGGAGTAATGGTGTCGTATTTCACTGCAACCTGATACAATGCTTTCACAATCTTCTCGTTTCCTATGCTGGCATTTTTCTTTTCGTAAGGATCTGTTTTATACTCAACCAGAAAATCCTGTTTCAAATCAAGTCCCGGTTTCATGCCTTTTCTTATCAGTTTATAGTCTTTATTGACTACGGCTCCGTGTCCCAGATAAAAATCGCGGTCGATGCAGCTCTTCTTACCATTCAATACAGGGAGTATGCTGATACCGTCATATTCACGTTTCGGACGACTGTGATCTCCTACCAGTTCTTTCAATGTAGGAACAAGGTCAACAAAACCTGTCACTTGTGAGCTCAAGTTCTTATATTGTTTCTCCGCTTTCTTCCAACAGAGAACAGCCGGTGCGTGTACACCTCCGTCCCACTCGTCGAATTTATGTCCGCGCAATGGTCCTGATGAGGATCCCGGAACACCGGCAGAACCGTTATCGCTAAAGAAGATAAAGAAAGTGTTGTCCATTATTCCTTTCTTCTTCAAGGCATCTACAATAGCTCCGATTCCTCTGTCCATACAGGAAACCATTGCACTGTAAGTCACTTTTTTCTGTTCTTTCGGTGTCAGGCTGTCGAAGTTATCACAATAAAGTTTAATATCTTTTTCCTGTGCTTGCAGCGGAGTGTGAGGTGCATTATAAGCTACATACAGCATAAACGGACCTTCTTTCTCGTAAGCATCGATACAGCGGATGGCTTCTTTGGTAATCAGTTCGGTAGAATATCCCTTGTCATGGCAAGTTTCCCAATCATTGTGCCAGTCTAATTCACCCTCACGCGTGAGGTCGAAATAATCTATTGCACCGTTCAGGTGGCCGTAGAAATGTGAAAAGCCCCTATTCATCGGATAATGCACTTTCTTCGTATGTCCCAGATGCCATTTACCGATAATGGCTCTGTTCTTATATCCGTTGCGTGCCAGCATATCGGCCATCGTTTCTTCATTCTCGTCCAGACCGTCTTCACGCCAAGGCGGAATAACAGCCGAACGGACACCAAAACGGTTCGGGTAACGTCCCGTCATCAGTCCCGCACGGGTAGGTGTACTGATAGGAGAGGTATAAAAACGTTCGAGCTCCACTCCTTCTCCAACCAGAGCATCCAGACAGGGAGTTTTGATTTCACTTCCATGAAATCCGACATCTCCCCAACCCAAATCGTCGGCCAATACAATCACAATATTAGGACGCTCTGTCTGTGCATGAAGAAATGCCGGAAGCAGAGTACATCCACAAAGCAAACCAAAAAATTCTTTTTTCATGATATACGATTTATAAATAACATTCTGTGTTTTATTCGTTTGATGTGTGACGGCTTATTTTTTCTTTCCCGGCATGTGTTCGAAGGCACGCATCTCGGTAGCTTGCCCTTCGTCTCCACAATCCTTCATCCAACGTTTCAATTCTTTATCCAATCGGCTGATGGTAGCGGTTTGTGTCGCATCTTCCGCCAGGTTTTTCATGCAATACGGGTCATTCTTCACATCGTACAGTTCGATAGCAGGACGATGCTGGTATTTAGTCGTCATTGCTTTTGCATGAGCATCTGTCTCCGCCAGGCTCTCCCACTCTTTAAACAAAGGAGAATTGGTTTCAACATTCTTGAAAGTAGCTTCCGGAGTGAGATTGACAATATATCTGTATCGGCCATCGTATACCGAACGGATTCCGTAATAAGGCGATCCGGCATTGATACCTCTCGTGGTCTGAAGGGAGAAAGAATATTTTTTGTGCTCTTTCTTTTTACCTGTCAACACCGGTTTGAAGCTTTCTCCATCCACTTTCGCCTGTGGCTTTCCTCCTGCTATGTCGACAAAAGTAGGAACAATATCGACGTATTCTACCAATGCATCACTCACACTTCCCGGCTTAATCACTCCCGGCCAGCGAACGATACAGGCAGAATGTACTCCTGCATCATAACAAGTCCATTTGGCAAAAGGCAGGCTGTTGCCTTGCTCGCTCAAATATACGACAACAGATTTATCTGTCATCTTTTCTTTATCCAGGATAGAAAGGACGTTGCCAAACTCCTGGTCCATGAAATTGATTTCTGCCAGATAATGAGTCAACAATTCGCGTGTCTGGGGAATGTCCACATACATAGGGGGCAAGGTTAGCTTATCTGCATTAAATTGCGAAGCGTCTCCCTTATTCCAGGGGGTATGCGGCTGATTGGAAGCGACAAACAGACAGAAGGGTTCTCCGTTTGCTTTGCAGTCGGAGATAAATTTCTGAATTGCTTCAAAGTTCAATTCCCCTCCTTTCAGAGGAGGTACATAAAGGTCGAAAGGAAATACTGATTTCGGAGCGATATGCGATTTTCCAATCAATGCAACTTTATAGCCCAGTGGTTGCAGATGATGCACGACACTCAATGTTCCTTTATCGGCACAAGTATGATTGGGGTAAGCGCCGCTACGTACTGGCCACAGACCGGTATATAAATTATGACGGGTAGGTGACGACATCGGAACAGCCTGATAAGCTTGCGTGAAACGTACTCCCTGTGTAGCGAAACGGTCGATATTCGGAGTTTTCGAATCAACGCTTCCATAACAACCCAGGTCATAATGAGAACAGTCGTCGGCTATGAACAACAGAAAATTCGGTTTTTCCGTTTGCTGCGCAAAAGACAGGCTGGTAGCACCCAATGCAACGGATGCACTCAATAGTAATTTATTCATTTCGTGTTCCTCCCTTATTTATTTCTTCGGATGTTTAGGCAATACAAAGTTAGCATTCGCCCATTTCTCCCATTCGGTAACCAGTTTCGTCAGTACTTCGGGGTGTTGTTCTGCCAGATTGTTACGTTCGGTGCGGTCTTTAACCACATCATACAGTTCCCATTCTTTTCCTTTTTCGTCGCGGATCGCTTTCCAGTTACCCCAACGGATTGCTCTGTTGTTTTGATGTTCCCAGTACATATATTCGTGTAAAGAGTCTGTTTTCTTATGAATAGCGGGGAGAAGGCTGCTGCCTACCAATGGATGTATTTTGTTTCCACCGTGATAAGTTTCCGGGTAAGCAGCTCCTGTTGCTTCCAGAATAGTCGGCATAATGTCCGGCAGATAACCGGGAACACGGCACCATTCCCCTTTTTTATTATTCAGATTGTTTTTCCACGACACGATAAGAGGGGTAGAAATGCCTCCTTCATAAGAACGGCATTTGTATTTGCGGAACGGAGTATTGGAAACCTGCGCCCATGCTCTTCCGTAAGAAGGCATCCCACTGTGAGACGGATCGTTGATCTCCGACACCTTGCCGCCTCCCAATTCTGCATAAGGTTCGGCACAAGCACCATTGTCGGACAGGAACATGACAAGCGTATTGTCCAGTTTATGATTCTTCTTCAGGTAATCCAGCAATTTTCCTACATTATAATCTACACAATGCACCTGTGCTGCATAAACTGCCATCCGGTAGGCTACTTCATCTTTTTCTTTCTCCGTCAGTTCGTCCCAATTCCGGTTTTCCCATTCGGCGAATTCTGTGTTCGAGTCGATAATTCCCAACTTAGCCATTCGTTTCCGTCTTGCTTCGCGAATCTCATTCCATCCTTTCTCACGATAGATTTTGGTGAATTTCTGAATGTCTTCCTCTTTTGCCTGCAAGGGCCAGTGAGGAGCGTTAAATGCCAGGTAAAGGAAGAAAGGTTTGTCGTCTTTTTGTTCGTCAACGAAGCGGATTGCATAATCGGTAAATGCGTCTGTTGTATAATAAGGTGCTTCCGGTTCCGGAAGTTTGGTGTTATCCAGCGTCAACCCGCGTCCTCCTGATGGACGAAGGTAGCTGCAAGCTCCTGCCAGAATGCCGTAGAAACGTTCAAATCCCCGTTGCAAGGGCCATTTTTCTTCTCCATGCATTCCCAGATGCCATTTACCTGCCATATAAGTATGGTA
>DXOJ01000714.1 GCA_019412865.1 Bacteroides sp.
ACTGTGCAAAACGACTATCTTTGTGCAAATATTAAGGTATAGATAAAAGATTTGCACTATGAAATATGATATTCCGTATATGACAACAGAGGCTGTAAGCCTGCTTAAATCACTGATTAGTATTCCTTCAATCAGCTGGGAAGAAACCCAGGCTGCGGATTTCCTGCAAAACTATATTGAGATGGCAGGTATGCAGACGGGACGTAAAGGAAATAATGTGTGGTGCTTTAGTCCGATGTTTGATTTGAAGAAGCCTACTATTTTACTTAACTCCCACATAGACACAGTGAAGCCTGTTAACGGTTGGCGGAAAGATCCGTTCACTCCACGTGAAGAAAACGGTAAGTTATATGGATTAGGAAGTAACGATGCCGGTGCCAGCGTTGTTTCGTTATTACAGGTGTTCCTGCAACTATGTCGCACTTCGCAGAAGTATAATCTGATTTATCTGGCCTCTTGTGAAGAAGAAGTTTCTGGAAAAGACGGAATTGAGAGCGTATTGCCGGGACTTCCTCCAGTCTCATTTGCCATAGTGGGCGAACCGACAGAGATGCAACCCGCCATTGCCGAGAAGGGATTAATGGTACTAGATGTTACTGCCACAGGTAAGGCGGGACACGCCGCACGTAACGAAGGAGACAATGCTATTTACAAGGTATTGGACGACATTGCCTGGTTCCGTGATTATCGTTTTGAGAAAGAGTCACCCTTGTTGGGTCCCGTAAAGATGAGTGTCACTGTCATCAATGCCGGTACACAACACAATGTGATTCCCGATAAATGTACTTTCATCGTCGATGTCCGGAGTAACGAGCTTTACTCAAATGAAGAATTGTTTGCTGAAATCAAAAAGCATATTTCCTGTGAAGCCCAAGCTCGTTCATTCCGTCTCAATTCTTCACGGATTGACGAGAAACACCCATTTGTACAGAAAGCTATGAAGTTAGGACGCGTTCCTTTTGGTTCTCCAACATTGTCCGACCAGGCCTTAATGTCCTTCCCATCGGTAAAAATTGGTCCGGGACGTTCGTCACGTTCACACACGGCAGAAGAATATATCATGTTAAAAGAAATAGAAGAAGCGATCGGACTGTACTTAGAGTTATTGGACGAACTTCTGATTGAATAAAAGTCATTGGTGAATTGATAGTTGTTATCCTATTATATAGTTCTCAACTATCAATTCACCAATACAATAAAAACAAAGCAACGATTATTCAAACAACTTCGATAAAGCTTCTTCCAGTTTTTCGCCCCTCAAATTTTTGTCTATAACAATCCCCGTAGGATCTACAAGGAAAGTTCTGGGTATAGCATAAATACCATATATATCAGAAGCATCCACATCCAACAATTGTGTCCAGTTCATTCCGAGTTCTTCAATAGCAGCCCTCCAAGGTTTCAGTTTCCGATCTGTAGATATACTAATCACCTCAAATCCCTTAGAAGCATATTTTTCATAGGCAGCTTTCACATTGGGCATTTCATGCCGGCAAGGTCCGCACCATGAAACCCAAAAGTCAATCAAGACATATTTTCCCTTACCTACATAATCGGACAAGAGCTTCGTGTTACCAGCATTGTCTTTCACTTTAGCATCCGGGAAACGTTCACCAATCTTTATCTTGGCATCCATCTCCTGCCGTTTCTTTTGTTCTTCACGCTGCTCCGGAGTCATTTTCTTTTCAAATTCCGCCTTCATACGCAACTGTGCTTGGTTCTTCTTTTCCACTATGTTTTTCACCAGATTATTTTGTGAAAACATAGGTGAAGCTTCTTTCATCAGAATCTTCATATCATCAAAAGGCATCATCATACCTCCAACGGAGAAAAGGTATACACCCACTATGCTATTCTTATAATCCTTTATACAATGTGATACTGAATCCATTTGTGCAAGAAAATTCGTCTCTATTTTATCATATCTTGCTCTAAATGCAGTATCATTCACCATCTTATCAGCAAATTCTTCAGATTTCATTCCAGTCATTAACTTATAAATACTATCTGATGTTTTCAACATATTATCCATTATTAGCTGCATACGATTTAAAGCTATATTCAATGAATCATTTAAAGGCGTTCCCCCTCTCTTATCAAAATGGCTTTGAACAATTCATTTCATCTTTTAATATGATATTATTATCTTTTTCTCACATACTTCGTTCATTTTTCGTAATTAACGCTATCTTTGCAATAGGTCGCTAAACCTAAATAAGATTTTCAAAACACATAATATACGAATATGAAAAAGATTTTATTTTTATATATCATTCATCTAGGAT
>DXOJ01000715.1 GCA_019412865.1 Bacteroides sp.
AATATCTTGAAAGAATCTATACCTATGGTTTCGCCTTCTATCAGACCCATATCCTTTAGCATAAGGACAAACTGCCTAAAGACTTTTCTAAAAGCCTCCGCATTATTTTTTTTTAAATAAGCAATTGTCCGAAAAGAGGGCATTAAGCCTCCTAATAGCCACCATAATTCCACATTTACTTTACAGGAAGTGTTCCAACTTTCTTGATGATCTTATTGAGTGCTTATAACCATATAAATACAATTTTAGTAATGTTGCAGGATTATACGGTGGTCTCCCTTCTGATTGAAGTTTGACATGTTTAAACCCAAGCTCATCTATAGGCAAGATATCCACAAATAAATCGATAAGCCTGCTCATCACCAAGAATGTTTTTCTCATAATCCAATAACTTTAGAAATTATTAATATCAACGTAACAAATCATTCATCTTTCAGATCGACAGTCGGCAAGTTAAAAACTTTTTCGATGCCAATCCAGCTTTCTGCCGCATCATCAAATAGCGTTTCATATTGATCATGGAATCCAAAAAGGTCACTAAAGAAATATGTTTTCAGTGTTGGATACATGCTTACTTTCCATTCGTTGTCAGCTCCATCAGGTACAGAAATAATAAAATCTGTGGACAAGCTACAAGTGGTTATCCCGGCCTTAGCACCTCCATTGACAGCACTCGACGCGTAACAAAACATATTAAAATGTGAAGAAGGTTCGCGTAAATTAAACTACCACCTAAGCTGTGGGCTTCCTTGGGCCGGATTGGTTCTATTGATAACTTCAATATCATTTATTGTTTCCGTATGGCTATTGGAAATGCTTATTCCTCCTGAAATCTCTGGTCCAGTGACACTGACACTTCCTCCTAACTCGAAAGAGACACTGCTGGTATAAGAGCTCTGGCGTTCCGTAGTTTGCGGGGAATGTGCATGAATAATGGCACCATTCGGGTGAACCGGAGCGAATTCCAAATTTACGTCAGTCAGGCAAAAGCCATACCCTTTCATTTTCAGAGTACTGACCTTGGTATGCCATTCTCCATAAAAAGAAGGTTCTACATAGGCTATAAAACCCAGATTTACCAAATAAAAATGTTCTTTCCGGTCTTTGCTATAAGCGGTCCATATCTTAGCTTCTACTTGAAAATTATCGGTTGTCCCTTTACCTTCATGTCCATGAACAGGAGGTGCGGTATAGCTATTTTGACCGATAACGATATAGGCAGATATCAAGTTTTTCAAATCCGACGAACCGTTTGACGGAGCTTTCGGTTCCAGGGCTCTTTGTAAACTTTGACTTGTCATGTCGCAATGAAATCCCTGCCCGTATTCATTAATCGTCTGTACAGATTCTTTGCCATCAGCTCCGGTAGCAGTACTGAGCGCATTGAGCTTGGAATAGAATCCGCTCGCCGACGGAAGCGGTCCAGAAAATACCCACAGCGGCAGTTCGTCCGAATAAGACTCATCTTCCTTCGCATAAGGATTATAGCAATCCAGCAACGTGCAGACGGTATTAAAATCCTCGTTCGTTCCTCCCTCCATCATCATCACGATGCTCCGCTTATGGAACATATCCTTGATGTCAGCCAGCAAATCGGTATCCGACTGAATCCGGTCAATGTCCTGCCGGGTAAAGAAGAACGCGTCGCCAACCTCCATCTTCTTTCCCGGAGCATAAGGAACCGCCTCCTTGTAACGGTTTATCATGTTCTCGGATATCATATGGTCTTCTTTGCTCCAGAACGAAAGGTAATAAAGCGTGTTGTTGTGTGTTACGCCTAACTGGTCGGTAGTAGGCAAAGGATCAGTTAGTTTCTCGGGATCATTTACATTGTCGGGGGCGTAGTCATCCTCGTCATCGCCGCACGATGTAGCTACCGCAAGAACCATGTAGCACAACAATAAGTAATGAAGTAAATGAATCTTTTTCATGACTTTTTAAAGGAGAATCCTATTGTTTGTATTATTCAAATTCAAGCTGTAGAACTCATTTGCCGCTTGAAATAGAGTTGTCTTTATTTGAAGTTATTTGGGTAGCATTTTCTTTTACACACGTTAAAATCACCCATAAAACCCTGTTTTACTCTTTTTGGAGATGACGCAGGCTCAACCGACAAGTGCAAAATAAGCGAAAAGATTTAAATTCAGCCCGATTCTTGCCTATAAAAATTGTCTCAATTGTCAGAATCGCACATCTTTGTGGTTTAGAACATTTTAGTTTTGTAGTTTAGGCTATTTTTTGTCGTTTGGGCTATTCCTCCATCCATAACACACCGTATTATTCCGCCTCTGTTTTCCTCCATTTAGGGGTACAGCCCGCATTTTCCTTGAACAGCCTTATAAAATGGCTTGGTGACAAAAAACCGGATTTCTCGGAGATGTCGGCAACCGTCAACCTCGGAAATCGCGCAAGCAGACGTTTCGCATATTCTATACGAAGTCCGATAATCCAATCGCGGAACGACATGTCATACGTAGTTTTGATGTACCCGGACAGGTAGGTACGGTTGGTATGAAGCACATCTGAAAGCTCCTTTATGGTAAGGCCGGGCCGGATATAACCGTCCGCATCGATACAACCTTTGATTTTTTTCGCTATTTCGGCATGGAAAAAAGGAGTATCCTGCCTCTGTGCCTGTTCCCGGTTTGTGGTGTCACACAGGTCTTCCTCTTCAGAAGTCATGCCATCTTCCATCGCGTTTTCCACCTGTTCGTAAAACAGCAGATAGTTCAGATAGCAAAGGAAGAGATAAATGTAAAACGGTACCGATGACAGAATCCAGATATAGACGTATTCATCAGGCAGGAATGTCAGCAGTCCGCATCCCACCCCGAATGTGACAGCCCAGTAGGTGAAAATGGAAAGCCATTTGATATAGGCACCGATGTCGTCCGCACGGGTGTCATCGAAAATGCGGATGACCCTGTGATAGGCCCGGAGAAGCCTACGGGTCAAGAACAGCCCATAGATAACCAACCATGCGGCCAAGGCAAACATCACCGTTGTCTGTAAACCACCTTTTGGTAACAACAGCAGAACGATGCCGGAAAGGATGGAAAACAGTATCCATAGACAGATATGCGTCCGTAACCGACGTTTGGTGATATAAAAGCGGTCAAGCAGAGTGGTGAGGGCCGAACTGAACAACCAGTAGCACAAAAAATAGGTGGACAGGTTCATCAGGATGGCGGCATCGGTATTCTTGAACCTGATTCCAAAAAAGAAATGTACCGAATAGTTGGCGGCAAGTAACAGTATGGCTACCCCCATAATTCGCCGGGAACGCAGATAATTATTGAAAATGGCTTTTTCCGAGGTTGGAGCCAACAAAAAATAAAAGCCGAAGAACAACATCAACGGTAGCGCAATACAAAGTGAATAACTGTATATAGATGGTTCCATTTTATTATGCCTAACTATTTTGAATGCAAAATTAGCGAAAATACTGAATATATGGCGGATTTGCCATGACGATTTACTTTCAACACCCTATTTTGATATAATCGAGGGCTTGTTGTATGGTATCCTTGCCATTATGTCATATTGATGGAAAAAGCAGGAAAAGGAATGGTATGTTCCCAATCCTGCCATATATATCCGCACACTCGTTCACATTTTTATACCTTTCGGTTTGCACTCGTCACGGACGTTGAATCCCGGCCGCCCGATGATGATGTGGTCGGCAATAAAATTGCCAGACGGACTGCGTTCATTCACCGAGCTGCGTATCTGCGGCACATCTTCGGTGTGTTGTGGAGATACGTTTCGTACACCTTCCGCATCCGGTTTGACCTCCTGTCCGTCATTCTCCTTTTCGGCGACTTCGGGCGTAGGCGGCTCAAGCTCCAACTGTATCTTTCGGTCGAGTGCTGCAAGTTCGGACTTCAACTGTTTCAGTTCGTCCTCCTTCTTCCATACCTTCCCGGCTATCTCCTACAACTGTGAGACCTCCTTTTCCTGCACCTCGTTCTTCGCCTTGTACTGGTCAATGATGGACGGAATCCTCTCCAATGCGTTCAGGAAATTGCGTGCGGCGGCTACCGGGTCAGCCATCGCCAGCATGCAGCCTATGTCATACAAGGATACTGATACTACGGGAGAACCTGTCGAGCATGTGACAGAACCGGACAAGCAAATTGCGCATTCGGCTCTCGGTGACTACGGACCATTCAGTGTGAAATATGCCACGAAGGACTTTCTCAGCTACGGGAACAAAAAGTTCCGCATATAGATTCTGATTTTGCTTGTTACAGATGGAAGCAACGGCAATATGCCAGAGGAGGCCGGGCTATACAAAAAATAAGGGGCTGTACACATGCGTCAGCTCCTTGTTTTTAAGGGGTAAGCGACTGCTCAACTACATCTTGTGCATTCAATTTTTCAGTGGGATGCACTCCATTGTAAGTGCATCTCAATTTCCATATACCAACTTATCTCAGGGTTGTCATTGAGTGTCAGTCTCGCTTTTTCCCGTTTTTTCCTGCATTTTCCCGGAACTGTCCTGATTATTTTCTCCATACATCCGGTAGCAGTTCCTTCAGGTCTCTGTCTGATTTGGGAGCCAGATAATAGGGGAGTTTACTGATCACATCATTCAGCCACTCTCTGGGGTTGACACCACGTTCCTTACATGAGCCAAGCAAGGAACAGATTATAGCCGTATTCTCAGCCGCTTCGTGGTTTCCGCAGAACAGCATGTTCTTTCTTGATATGACCAGTGGCCTCAGGGCATTCTCACAGCGATTGTTGTCAATGAAAATTCTTCCGTCATGGAGATACGGTTTCATTCTTGGCAGCAGGGAGTAGGCATAGGCTATGGCTTTTCCCATAAGACTTCGTTTTAGAACTTTAGGGTATGTGTTTTTAAGCCAGAGTTCAAAGCTGTCAAGCATCGGCTTGGATAGACGTTGGCGTAATTCAGCACGTCCTTCATACGGGAGTTCCTGTTTATCCGCCATGTATTCCACATTATACATATCCTGGATAAATTTGAGTCCCTGCATGGCATATTCCAGATTTTCTTCCTTGCACAGCTCTATATGTCTGCGGATATGCGCGAGACACCCACACAGACATACGTCCTCCCCATCCTCAAAGGCGTCATAAATGGGATGGCCGTCACTTTGGAGATATCCTTTGAAGTTTTTCAAAAGCCTGACCGCAACTTTTTGTGAACGCGATCCGTTGTCGTAATGGAAGAAGGCAGACGCGGCACAGCCGCTCGGACTATCCAGATGTATTCTTTTACGGCTTTATGCCTGTCGTGGTTTATAACCGGAAGCGTGGTCTCGTCAACCTGGAAGTAATCTGCGGCCAGTACTTTCTTCCTGAGTTCCAGATAAAGTGGCCTGAGAAGCTCGCAGACCGGTCTGAACCAGCCGTCCAATGTGTTTTTGGACAGTTTCACACCCAGATGTTCCAGCTGTTTCACTTGTCGGTAGAACGGGACATGATATTCGTATTTCTGTAAAAGGACCTCAGCGAGCATGGAAGCCCCTGGCATACCTTTATATATGGGCATCAGTGGCATGGGAGCGGTTATTACAGCCTTTTCTCCGTTATCAACGGCCTCCATTTCATTTTTCAGGGCGTATGTGGGACGTACCGTGTCTTTCACATAGAGGTAGCCGGGTTTCATCTCAAGGGTCCTGGTATGTTCCTCGCCTATCTTGACGTATCTGCTTAAATCGACATTCTCCGGTTCGATGACGACTGTTACAACCGGAAGGTTATCCATGACGACCCGGTTACGGCGCGGCGTTTTATTGGCGGCCCGGGACTTGGGGACGGTAATCTGTTCAGCCGCCCTGCTCCGGGCATCTTCGATTTCCGCCTCTATCTGTTCCAGGTCGCCATAGTCAAAAGGGAGCTTCGGGTCTCCGTTATCGACAGGCTTGCATTTCTCACTCATCTTTCCGAACACCTTCCTCTTCAGCCATGCCAGGGAGGCGTTCAACTCAACTATCGTACCCCGGAGTTCTTCTATGGTCCTTGCCTGGGCTGAGATGATCTCACTCTGTTTACGGTTGATATCCAGCAGCTGCTCCATTGAGGGTTCCACAGCTTGTCCGGTTGCATCTTCTTTTGCCATTCAATATCTTTTTTTTGATGATATAAAGATAGTCAAAAACAACAAGAAAAACAAGCCTTCAAGCTGTTTGTTTACAACTGTTTTACCAATGCTTTTTCAAATTGGAAAGCCGTCTTTGCCTGCCTTTGCTGACATCTTCATTGATGCCTTCCACCATAACGACCAGGTCACTCCAGGTCATGGGGTAAGAACGGGTGGCAGGATTATAGGCGGGTATCTTGAAGGTGCCTTCTTCAAGCAGTTTCTCATAAAGGACCAGACCGCCCGGTTCGGCATGGAGCAATTTTATCTTGGTCCGGAAACGGTTGTAGAAAATGAATACCTCCCCACTTCTGATGTCGCCTCCCATCCTCTCATGCACAAGGCCGCAAAGAGTGAACATACCTTTCCTCATGTCCGTATAACCGGGGCACAGGAAATATCTCATGCTGTCATTTAGGCAGAACATTGGCATTATATATTTTAGAGATCAGATTCAGGGCAGCTTCACAGCCGGAAGACCCTTTAAACTTCAACTTCAATCCGTTGGGTAATTCCAAGGATATTTCAGAGCTGTCCTTTCCTTTCAAGGGAAAGGGGACGCTAGGCTGGGGAGATGGCAGGGGAGCCTCGTGAGATATACCGGGGGATGGCGTGTCGCCATTGATTACTATGGGGACAAAGCTGTCTTTAACCCCTAAGCGGGAGGCTTCTGCCAATAACTCCCGCTCCGTTATACCGTATTTTTGTTTCCAAAGATAGAATCTACTACGGCTATAACCTTCATTCTCACAAAAATCAGCAATGGACAAACCACTCTGCTGCTGACGGAAAAGAACGGAGATAAATTTTTCTCTGCTCATCATGTGTTTACGTCGCTGCATCATAGGATATTATTTTTTTTGCAGCAAAAGTAAGGAGGGAAAATGAACTGTAGAAGATGTACTTACTCAGGCGCTTACTTTAAGGGGATATTCGACTTTTAGCCCCCAAAAAGATCAATATTGTTATGTACAACCGTCCAACCTGCGGGTAAAGTGCGCAACTCGGATCTGGACAGCAAGCTGAAAAGAGGCACAAGTATGTAGGCAACCCTGTTATAGCACCGGAATCTGCTGTGTCGCATGAATCAACCGTAGTCCCCGTGAAAGGCATGGCTATACCGCCAAGGGCTGTGGATGAAGTCGCAATGCGGAAAGCCGTCCTTTCCCAGGCAGTTCTCAGGAAGTCTTAAGAAAGAGGGGATAAACATCTGATACGGACAACTCGCAATACGATACGCAACGATGAAAGTGGTGAACAAATCTGGCACTAACGGATGCGCCTCTTTTATATGATTATAATATTAACAAGAAATGCCCGCCATTGTTCTTAAATGCGAATTATAACTTCTTACTGTTGGAAGATTATCTATAAATCGGGCATGAGGGTAAGAGTGCTTACAAACAATTCGGCCCGCTTTATTGGGGGCTGCCAAACCTCGACCGGCACCTGTACCACCCGCGGATATAAATTCGGACCGGAGGTATGGATGGTATTCCGCACACCGGACCAACGTACCCTTGCGGACAGTCCCGAGCCCGGCAAGCCATAATTCCGTCGGGTCAATTGAACAACCGCCTCTCGGAATATGTTCATATCATGGGCCGGTCCCGTATGCAGCTATTTTCCGGGGTACATGACATTGAGGA
>DXOJ01000716.1 GCA_019412865.1 Bacteroides sp.
CGTTTATTGTACATCGCTGCTTTTTGTCTCATTGTATATATTTGACATCCTCTTTCTGTACATATATTATCCCTTTTTTGTGATTAGCATGCGTATTTTTGTTTTCTCAAAATAATATGAATTATTTATGAAAACTATTATTTCAATTTGTATAGCCTTGTTTTTCACTTTTGTGTGTGCTTGTGAAAGGGTAGAGGAAAATTATCTTTCAGAAAACGTTGAGTATGCAGCGGCGCAATATGATTTGTTGATAGAAAAACTGGAAAAAAATGGTAAACCTTGGGCACCTCGTACGGTAGATACTAAAGGAAATATAGTATATGCCCGTAACGTATGGGACTGGACTTCGGGCTTTTTCGCGGGAAGCCTTTGGTATTTGTATAATCTTACGGGAGATGAGAAATGGAAAACATTGGCGAAAAAGTATACGGAAGCTCTGAAACAACAACAATATATAACTTCTCATCATGATATCGGCTTTATTATAGGATGTAGTTATTTAAATGGTATGCGTATGGGGCAGGAGGCATATGATACAATTATCGTGCAAGCGGCCAAGTCCCTTTCCACTCGGTTTCGTTCTGGAGCCGGAGTTATCCAATCATGGAATACCCGTACAGGATGGCAGGCACAAAGAGGCTGGGAGTGTCCTGTTATTATTGATAATATGATGAATTTGGAAATTCTTTTTGAGGCAACTTCTCTTTCCGGTGATTCTACTTTTTACAATATGGCGGTTTCACATGCAGATATGACTTTAAAGAATCATTTTCGTATGGATGGGAGCTCTTATCATGTAGTTGATTATGATATGAGAACAGGTAAGGTGCGAAGTCGTTGCACAGCTCAGGGATATTCCGACGAATCAGCTTGGGCACGTGGGCAAGCCTGGGGTATTTATGGATATACAATGTGTTATAGGTATACACGTCAATTAAAATATCTTGAGCAGGCAGAAGCTGCCTATGAATTCGTATGTACACATCCCAATCTTCCTGAAGATTTGATTCCTTATTGGGATTTTGATGCAGTGAATATTCCCCATGAATTAAGAGATGCTTCCGCTGCTGCTATTATGGCTGCCGCCTTGTATGAATTGAGCATGTATTCGAATAAAGCAAAGTATAAAGAGACGGCAGATAAGGTAATGCATTCTTTGTCATCATCGGATTATCGGAGTAAGATTGGTGAAAATCACAATTTCTTATTGATGCATTCTGTTGGAAGTTATCCGCATGGAAACGAAATAGATGTCCCTTTGATTTATGCAGATTATTATTTTCTGGAAGCATTGAAGCGGAAAAGGGATTGCGACATTGAAGCTAAGAGTAAATCAGTGCAGAAGTAGTGCTGTAATGGTGATTTTTTTGTACTAAAAGGGTGTTTTTTTGTACAATGATTAATAGAGAACTTGGGAGGATAATTTTTATACTTCTTATGTACGTTTTTGGTTTTTGTTTTTTTGGTTTTCTAACTATATTCGCAGTGTGAATAAACATTTTTGTCAGGTCGTTTTTTTTAGTCAATTTGATGAATTTTTAATCATTCTAGTAACTTAAATTTAAATGCAATGAAAGACTTTTTCACTCCAATGAAGATACCCCAAAAATGGGTATGTCTGCTAGCGATGTCTTTTGTGTTTGGACAACAGGCATTTTCTTCAGAGAACTATGTGACGGAAAGTATAGCTGTTTCGGCAGATATTATGCAGCAGAAAAGTAAGACGGTTGTTGGTACGGTAACTGATAATGGCGAGCCTATAATAGGTGCCAGTGTCGTGGTGAAGAATGCCGGTAAAGGTGTTATAACAGATATGGATGGGAATTTTAAACTGGATGTTCCTGTTGGTGCGACAATTGTCATATCTTATGTCGGATATGATAGTAAAGAAATTGTTTATAAGGGCGAGTCTACTTTAAAAGTTGAATTATCTGAAGATGTTTTGCAGTTGCAGGAAGTACAAGTTGTAGCGTATGGCGTAACGAAGAAAGTGACAGTGACGGGTGCTATTTCATCTGTGGGTACAGAAGAAATTCTTAAATCACCAGTCTCAAGTATATCCAATGCATTGACCGGCAAATTACCGGGGTTGTCTACTGTGCAGCAGACTGGGCAGCCGGGAGCTGATGATGCAACAATGTATGTCCGTGGTGTCGGTTCGTTGACAGAAGGATTATCGTCACCACTTGTTTTGGTAGATGGAGTAGAACGTTCGTTCAACCAACTTGATCCTAATGAAATTGAAGATATTTCTATTTTGAAGGATGCTTCGTCAACGGCTGTGTTTGGTGTTCGTGGTGCTAATGGTGTTATTTTGGTAACAACGAAAAGGGGACAAGAAGGAAAACCTAAAATAAATGTATCTACTTCTTATTCTTTACAAATGCCAACGCGTATGCCGGAATTTGCCAACAGTTATGAGTATGCAAGTACATATGTCAATGCCCAGCGTCGGGATGGAATAGAGAGTAACTTTGCTTTTACGGATGAAGCGATTGAAGCCTACCGGACACACAGCAATCCTTTAGCTTATCCAGATACGGATTGGGTGGATATGTTAATAAAGGACGTGGCTTTGCAAACGCAACATAATTTTTCTATTTCCGGAGGAACAAGAGGAGTCCGTTATTTTGCTTCCTTGGGTGTGTTGACGCAAGATGGTCTATTCAAGTCGTTTGAGAAAGAGTATGATGGTAATTTCAAATATAACCGTTACAATTATCGTATAAATCTGGATTTGGACCTGACGAAAACCACATTGATGCGTATGAATTTAGGTGGGCGTGTTAATGATAAGCGTACGCCGAATTATGAAGGAAGTAGTGATATCGGATTATTGTTCCGTGATATTTATTGGGCTATTCCAATGTCGGGGGTAGGTATTATGGATGGAAAATGGATATGGCCTGATACAAAAGAATTTAGTCTGCCGGGTACTGTAAGAGACGGACTTTATCCATATTATGGAAAAGGATATAACACTTCAGCAGGGAATATCCTGAATTTTGATTTTATGCTGGAGCAGAAATTGAACTTCATCACTAAAGGTTTGAAGGCACATGTAAAAGCATCTTATAATAGCGGTGTGACTTTGAAAAAGTTGCGTAAAACTTCTTATCCTCATTATGAGACGATAGTAAATGAAGATGGTACAGTGAATTTGCGTAAAGTGGGAGATCAGACCAATCTTCAATATTCGGAGAGTACAAGCCGGAGCAGAGACTGGTATATGGAGGTCGCCATGAATTATAAGCGTGATTTTGGTGATCATCATGTTTCAGCCTTGGCTATGTACAATCAAACAATGAAATATTATCCGGATAGTAATCCGGATGAATTTAAATCTATTCCCCGAAGCTATATCGGTTTAGTTGGGCGTGCTACTTATGACTGGAAAACACGTTATATGGTTGAAATGAACGTGGGGTATAATGGTTCTGAGAATTTTGCGCCAGGTAAGCGGTTTGGTCTTTTTCCCGCAGTATCAGCAGGTTGGGTTCTGACAGAGGAAAACTTTATGCAACCTTTAAAACCGTGGTTGAGTTATTTTAAACTTCGTGCTTCCTATGGTGTAGTGGGGAATGATCGTGTGAGTGGTAACTATCGTTTTCTTTATCTGCCGGATTCTTATAATCCGTCGACAGGTAGTTATTATTTTGGAAATTCCATATCTACAGCATGGCAAGGTGCAGTGGAAAGTAAGATTGGTAATCCCGACGTAACTTGGGAAACGGCTGCAAAGCAGAATTATGGGGTGGATGCTTATTTCATTAACAGCAAACTAAAAGTTAATTTTGATTATTTTATTGAGCGTCGTAAGGATATTCTCACAAATCGTAAGGTTCTGCCAACTTATTTAGCAGCAAATTTGCCTATTGCCAATATTGGCAAAGTTGATAATAAAGGATATGAACTGAGTGTAAACTGGAGAGATAGAATTCATGATTTTAGATATCATATAGGTTTCAATCTGGCTTATGCTAAAAATAAGATCGTCTTTCAAGATGAAGTTCCCTATCCTTACGATTATATGAGAAAGACCGGTAAGCCGGTTGGGCAACAGATGGGGTATAAATACGATGGATTCTTTTCGGAAGAAGATGTGGCAAAGTATGAGACCGAACGTGGTAAATCAATACCGGATCATGGAACAGGGTATATTCCTAAGCCGGGTGATGTGAAATATAAGGATTTAAATAATGACCATAAGATAGACCAGTACGATGTTGCCGCTATCGGTTATCCAGTTTACCCACTTCTTACAGGAGGAATAAATTTGGGATTTTCCTATAAAGGATTCGATTTCAGTATGACATGGTCCGGCGCAACAAAAGTTTCCCGCTTATTGGATGATATTTTTCGTGAACCGTTTGGAGCCACAGATTCTCGTTCGTTAATGAAATATATGATAGATGACATGTGGACGCCGGAAAAAGGAAATTCAGCTAAAGCTCCTGCCATCTCGTTTACGAATAAAGTAAATAATTACAGAGACTCGGATTTATGGTTACGTGATGCTTCCTACTTGCGTTTGAAAAATGTGGAGATTGGTTATAATTTTCCTAAAAAAATATTGAGCAAAATCAATATTGGAAGTCTGAGAGTTTTTGCAACAGGTTATAACTTGTTGACATTAGATAAATTGAAAATTGTAGATCCGGAATCTCGTCCCAACGGTAATGCAATGTATCCGGTAGTAATGGTGATAAATATGGGCTTGAAAGTAGGATTTTAATTTATAAAAATAAAGTTAGTCATGAAAAAGATAAGAAAATATATTTATCTGTTACTGATCTTCTCATATGTTTCTTTTACATCATGCGAGGATTTTGCTTTAGGGGAGAAATTTCTTCAGAAACCTCCTAGCGGGGATGTTACTATCGACACTATTTTTTCGACGGCAGAGTATGCCCGGAGAGTATTATGGTATGCTTATTCGAAATTGCCTTATGGCTTTTCTACCGGTTATAATAATTCGACTTCGATGCGTGTGGGTTCAATAGAATCGTTGACTGATCTGGCACAGTCATATGTTGGTTATGCAGGAGCGGATAAGTTGTATTATCCGGGACTTTATAATGCCGGAAGTGAAGACGAATCAGGTGGAGAGGATCATGCAACTAAATACAATATGTACGCACGTGATCCTTGGAAAGGGATTCGCCATGCATGGGTCTTTATTAATAATGTGGACCGAGTACCGGATATGACGGCGGAAGAGAAGTTGCGTTTGAAGGCGGAGGCCAAAATTACCATTGCTGTGCAGTATTCTGAAATGTTGCGTCATTATGGAGCCTTACCTATTGTTGACCATGCTATTATGCCGGAAGAAATGGGGTTACCGGAGCGTGCCACTTTGCAACAGACTGTGGATTTCATAACCCGGTTGTTGGATGAGGCTATTGCATGCAAAGAATTACCTTGGGCTTTGCCGGAAGATGATCTGAGTAATGAGAGTGGACGTATGACAGGGGCGGCTGCCATGGGATTAAAGCTAAGAGTACTGTTGTTCGTAGCCAGTCCGTTGTTCAATTCTGACGAGCCTTATTTTCCGGGGGAAGCCTCTGATAAATTGATGACTTGGTTTGGCGGGTATAGTGAACAACGCTGGAAAGATGCGGCAAAAGCGGGGGAAGATTTTTTCAAATCTTGGAAACAAGGTGGTTTTTATGAATTGGTACAAAAAGAAACGGCAACTAAAAATACAATTCGTCAGGCATTTCAGGATGCATATTATACCAGGGGTACTACAGAGAGCCTAATTTCTGTACGCAGGCATTTTAGGACAAATGGTATCAGTACGTTGCTGCAAAGTTTACGTTGGGGCGCATGGTGTCCGACAAAAGAATGTTTTGACTTGTTCCCGATGGCGAATGGTGATGATTTTGATTGGGATAATCCTGTTCATAAGAAAAATCCTTTTATAAATCGTGATCCTCGGTTGTGTGAAACAATCTTATTGGATGGTGACGATTTTCAAGGTAGAAAGGCTGAGGTATTCAAGGAAGATGCTAATGATAAAAAGAATTATCCCAAAGGTGCGGATTGGAATAAGAACAATTTGGATAGTAAGAGTTTGTCAACAGGGATTGCCGGACGTAAATTCGCTCTTGACCGGAAAGGGGAGTACAATAACCGTGTAATTCATTGGCCTTATTTACGTTTGGCTGAAGTATATCTTGCTTATGCAGAGGCATTGAATGAATGTGGGCGTACCAGTGAGGCATATCAGTATATCAATGCAGTTAGAGCACGCGTTGGTTTGCCAGGGCTGGTATTGAAAGGAAAACTGGATGAGAAAACAGAGTTTCGCGAAGCAGTACTTCGAGAACGCGCTTGTGAATTTGTATGGGAAGAAAACCGTTTCTTTGATTTGATACGTTGGAAACGTGAATCTGATTTTACAAAACATTTGCATGGAATTAATGTGTATCGCCATAAAACTACCAAAGAATATAAATTTGATTTTCCGCAGTTGCCGGAAAGAGCATGGCAAAAGCCGGGAGGATTTTCTGCAAAATGGTATCTGAGTGCATTTCCTGATAAGGAAGTGAATAAAGGATACGGGTTAGTACAGAACCCGGGATGGTGATCATGAAAATCATTCAATGAATAAAGAAATAAAAGAATACTATGATTAAAGCTATAAAATTAGTAATGACAGGTTTGCTGGTGTCGGCAAATATGCTGGCACAGGAAACGGACAGCATACAGCAGTACGGTCGAGGTATTTCGGTTGACTGGAAAGAATCTACTACTGCGGGAGGAATGGTGACAGCAGGGCAATTATCCCATAAAACGAGTGTTAATCCTTCTAACTCATTATTTGGTTCTGTTCCAGGACTATATGTGTTACAGAATGCCGGCAGTTCCTGGGCAGATGGTGCTACTATGTATGTACGTGGTTTGGGGACTACAAACAGCAAAAGCCCGCTGATATTGGTTGATGGCTTTGTACGTTCCATATCAGACCTGACAGTGCAAGAAATAGAATCTGTGGTTGTCTTGAAAGATGCCGTAGCTTTGGCACTGTATGGAATACGAGGAGCTAATGGGGTCGTTTATGTTACCACGAAACGTGGAAAGACTGGCAAGCCGGTAATTAATTTCAATTATGAGTTTAATATGGGGACTCCGGTCCGTTTACCGGAAATGGTAGATGGATATACTTATGCCCAAGCTTTGAATGAAGGGTTGAAAAATGATCATCTTAGCCCCCGTTATACTCAACGTGAACTAGACGCGTTTAGAGATCGTACTTACCCAGACTTTTATCCGGACGTAGATTGGTGGGGAGAGGCTTTGCGGAATCATAGCCTTGGTCAGAATGCAAACTTTTCCATTCAGGGAGGGGGTGATAAGGTACAATATTATGCACAGTTGAATTATCTGAATGATCAGGGAATTCTGAAGCCGACCAATGACAATGAAGATTATTCCACCCAGCTTAAATTCTCAAAGTTGAATATACGGACTAATCTTGATATACAGGCTACCAAAACCACGAAAGTGCAATTGAGTATGCTAGGTAATTTCTCAGAACACAATCGTCCGGGTGCACAGCTAGATGATATCTTCACAGCTTTGTACCAGGTTCCTTCAGGAGTGTTTCCTGTTAAAACAAAGAATGAGGTATGGGGAGGTTCTACTATTTATTCCAATAATCCTATTGCTCTCATTTCAGGTAAGGGATATGCGCGTTCACAAAATCGTGCTTTGTATGCCGATATGAATATTCAACAGGATTTGAGTACTCTTACTCCCGGTCTATCTGCTTCAGTCCGAGTGGGGCTTGACAGCGATGCTAGTTACTGGGATTCCAATACTCGTAACTTTGCTTATGAGTCTTCAGTGAAAGGATGGGATGGAGAAGAAGACCAATATAAAAACTTGCGTAATGAATCTGCTTTGAGTTTTAGCAGCAGTACAGGAGAAATTGTCCGCCGCTTTAACTTTAATGCCCAATTAAATTATGATAGAAATTGGGGATTACATCGGCTGAATACAGTTTTACTTTATGCTATGGACCGGATGGATCGTGATGGACAGAATGCTTCCCGGGCATATATGGATATGGTTGGACAAGCGCATTATAGCTATAAAAACCGTTATTTACTTGATTTTGCTTTATCGGGTTCGGCATCCAGTGTTTTGGAACCGAATCATCGTTGGGGAATATTTCCGTCAATAGGTGCTGGTTGGATTCTTTCAGAAGAAAGCTGGATGAAAGGAAAATCGGTTGATTTCTTAAAATTGAGAGCATCTTATGGTATAGTTGGAAGGGCGGATTTTGGGGTAAATCTGTATAAGTATTATATGGGAAGTGGTAATAGTTATTATTTCAAGGATACTCCGGCCAGCCAAAGTGGTATGACTGAAAAGCAAATTGCTGTAGACGGGCTTACTTATGAAAAGTCGCATAAGTTGAATGTTGGTATGGATTTCATGGTATGGAAGAAGTTGTCATTAACTATTGATGGATATTATGATCATCGGACTGATATTCTGGTAGATGGTGGTAATGCGATTTCTTCTGTGTTCGGAATGACCGTTCCCAAGCGTAATGATGGTGTTGTCAATAACTATGGAGTGGAATTAATGGCAGGTTGGAATGACCGGATAGGTGAGTTCAGTTATCAGATAAACGGGCAATTCTCCTTCAATCGGAGTAAAATTATCAATATGAATGAAGAATATCGTCCGTATGATTATTTGGAGCGTACAGGGTGTCGTGTCGGTCAAATATTTGGTTATGAAGTAGAGGGAATCTATAAGAATCAGGAAGAAATAAACCAACGTGAGGTAAAACAATATTTGTCGGAGGTACGTCCCGGTGATCTAAAACTCAAAGATCAGAATGGTGATAAACGTATCGATCAATATGATCAAGTTGCCATGGGATATAACGCTACCTGTCCGGAGATTTATTATGGTTTCAATTTAGGTGCTGAATACAAGGGCTTGGGAGTTTTGGCGCAATTTCAGGGAGTGGCCAATTATAGCCAGGTGCTGGATACACGAAGTGTGTACCGACCATTGATTAACAATAATACAATTTCCAGATATTATTGGGAAAATCGTTGGAGCGAGAATAATCCGAATGGGACATTACCCAGGCTAACTACATTAGGA
>DXOJ01000717.1:0-323 GCA_019412865.1 Bacteroides sp.
GGCTAACTACATTAGGATCAGCGAATAATTATAATAATAACTCATTATGGGTGACAGATGCTTCGTTTTTGAAATTACGAACATTAGAAGTTTATTATCAATTACCTGATAAATGGCTACGTAGGCAGAATGTTGTGAAATCGGTGAAACTTTATGTTCGCGGACACGACCTGTTATGTCTGGATGGCATTGATATTGCTGATCCGGAGGCGTTGGGAGTTACTCATCCTGCGATGAAACAATATACATTTGGTTTTAATTTACAATTCTAAATTGGAGAGACAATGATAAAAAAAATAAAGATTAAAAATATAGTACTGCTT
>DXOJ01000717.1:333-2058 GCA_019412865.1 Bacteroides sp.
TTATTGATGATGACAGGATGTGGTTTTATGGATTGTGATGAGTCTGATAACTTTACCAAACAAGAGGTGCTTGATAGCTATAATCGTGTGAAGCAACTGGCAACCAATGTATATGGTTTCTTAAAAGCGGACTTTTGTTCTATAGATGGGGCCATGCTGGATGCGGCTACGGATGATGCCGTCCATATTTACAAGTCTTCCAATATCCAGCGGTTTGTGGATGGTACATGGTCTGCCAATAATTTGGTGGATAATGTATGGGGACATTATTACGAAGGAATTCGGGCAGCCAACTTCTATTTGAAGGAAACTGCCGGACTGACATTTGATGAATGGAAATATTCGGATGATTATGAGGCTATAATGAAAGAGTTTACTAATTATCAATATGAAGTCCGTTTCCTTAGAGCATATTTCTATTTTGAATTAATCAAGCGTTATCGCAATATTCCTTTTGTACTAGATGTCTTGGCACAGAATGAAGCTAACGGGGTAAATCCTGAATCTTATGAGAAGATTGCTAAATTCATCGTGGATGAATGTTCGGATCTTGCACAGATTTTGCCTGTGAATTATGATAATTTCAGTACAAAAGAGAAAGGACGTGTTACGCGGGCAGCTGCTATGGCATTAAAATCGCGTGTTACGTTGTATATGGCCAGCCCTTTATTTTCAGAAGATAGTGAAGATAAATGGAAACAAGCCGCAGAAGCTGCTTATGATATTATTAAACAGAAAACAGATTTAGGCTTGGACTTGGTTCCTTATCCTCAAATATTTAATGACGTTAATAATCAGAAAGCTGAGGTGATATTGTATCGTCCGACAGGTGAGAGCGGTGACTTTGAGAAGGCTAATTTTCCTATTGGAGTGGAGGGTGGAAAGACATCTACCTGTCCGACACAAAACTTGATGGAAGCGTATGATATGAAGGATGGTACTCCTTTTGTATGGAATAATCAGTCAAATCCATACGATAATCGTGATCCTCGTATGAAATATACGATTGTTTGCAATGAAATGAAATGGCCTGTAGACCCTGTGGAAATATGGGAAGGAGGAACTAACGGATTGCCATTGCAGAATGCCACTACTACAGGATACTATTTGAAAAAGTATGTAAATAACACGATTAGTTTCGAGGCTGGCAGCACTGTTACGAAAAAACAGCATAATTGGGTATTGTTCCGTTATGGTGAGATTTTGCTTAATTATGCAGAAGCTATGATTAATGCTTTTCATGATCCCAACTATAAAGATGCTGTTTACAATATGAGTGCGCGTGAAGCGGTAAATCAGATTCGTGGTCGTACAAATATTTCGTTGCCCGGTTTTCCGTCGGATATTACAGAAAAAGATTTCGTTAAACGCCTGAAGAATGAGCGTCGTGTTGAGTTAGCTTTTGAAGGTCATCGTTTTTGGGATGTACGTCGCTGGAAGGAACTGGGACAGACGGCCAATATATATGGAGTAAAAATAACGAAGAATAATGAGGTAATCAGTTATGAGAAATTCTTACTCGAAACCCGTGCGGTAACTGATAATATGTATTTTTATCCTATACCCAATACAGAACGCTTTAAAAATCCGAATTTGGGACAGAATCCCGGATGGTAATTATAAAAATAATATTGGAGTGTCTCCCCGGCAGGAGAGAATACTCCAATATCCTGTTCTTAACTACAGCAATGTGATCTGATACTTTTTTTATGAAATATATTCTTT
>DXOJ01000718.1 GCA_019412865.1 Bacteroides sp.
TCCGTATGAACATGATTATCGCCGCCGCCTTGATCGAAGGTGTGGCTCTGTTGGCGGTAGTAGTTTGTCTGTTGGTGTTCTTCCTCTAAAAGGGAGAACCCACCCCAGCTTTTAATTTATAGTCTTTAATTTTTAATTAAAAGATATGTCATTACTATTACCTGATAGTGGCCTGCTGTTCTGGATGTTTCTCTCATTCGGGATTGTGTTCGTGATATTGGCGAAATACGGCTTCCCCGTCATCATCAAGATGGTGGAGGGTCGTAAGACCTATATCGACCAGTCTTTGGAGGTGGCGAGAGAGGCTAATGCCCAGTTGTCTAAACTGAAAGAGGAAGGCGACGCATTGGTGGCTGCCGCCAACAAAGAACAAGGACGCATCTTGAGGGAAGCAATGGAAGAACGTGACAAGATTGTTCACGAGGCCCGTAAACAAGCCGAAATTGCCGCACAAAAAGAACTGGATGCGGTGAAACAACAAATCCAGATAGAGAAAGACGAAGCCATCCGCGACATCCGTCGCCAGGTAGCCGTGCTTTCTGTGGATATCGCCGAGAAAGTGCTCCGCAAGAGTCTTGAGGACAAGGAAGCACAGATGGGCATGATCGACCGTATGCTGGATGAAGTACTAACCCCGAATAAGAACTAAGGAAGATGGAAGTCGGAATACTCTCAATGCGTTATGCAAAAGCCATCATTGAATATGCACAGGAAAAAGGTCTGGAGGACAGGTTATATCAGGAGTTCCTGACGCTGTCGCACAGTTTTTGTGAACAGCCCGGTTTGCGCGAAGCACTTGATAATCCGGTCATCACAACGAAGGAAAAGTTGGCGTTAGTCTGCACGGCTGCCGACGGTGACGGAAAATCGACCAGAGAGTTTGTCCGTTTTATCACTTTGGTACTGCGAAACAGGCGTGAAGGCTATCTGCAATTTATCAGCCTGATGTATCTGGATCTCTACCGGAAGCTGAAGCATATCGGAGTGGGTAAGCTCATTACAGCCGTTCCCGTCAATAAGGAAACGGAAAACCGGATTCGTTCCGCAGCAGAGCATATCTTGCACGCCCAGATGGAACTCGAAACGGTGATAGATCCTTCGATCGAAGGCGGATTTATCTTCGATGTCAACGACTACCGACTGGATGCAAGCGTTGCCACGCAGTTGAAGCGAGTGAAACAACAATTTATTGATAAGAATAGGAGAATTGTATAATGTCTGAAAATATAAAAGTAAGCGAAGTATCTGATATATTGCGCAAGCAGCTCGAAGGAATCAACGCCAATGTGCAACTTGACGAAATCGGTACGGTGCTCCAGGTGAGCGACGGCGTAGTGCGTATCTATGGATTGCGAAATGCCGAAGCCAATGAATTGCTGGAGTTTGACAATGGTATCAAAGCAATCGTGATGAACCTCGAAGAGGACAACGTGGGTGCTGTGCTGTTGGGTCCGACGGACAAGATCAAAGAGGGATTCGTCGTGAAGCGTACCAAACGTATCGCCTCCATCCGTGTAGGAGAGGGCATGCTGGGACGTGTGATCGACCCGCTGGGCGAACCGCTCGACGGCAAGGGGCTGGTTGGTGGCGAACTGTATGATATGCCATTGGAACGGAAAGCTCCGGGGGTAATCTACCGTCAGCCTGTGAACCAACCGTTGCAGACGGGATTGAAGGCGGTAGACGCCATGATTCCTATCGGTCGCGGACAGCGTGAGTTGATTATCGGCGACCGCCAGACTGGAAAGACTGCCATCGCTATTGATACGATTATCAACCAGCGCAGTAACTTCCTGGCAGGTGATCCTGTATATTGTATTTATGTGGCTATCGGTCAGAAGGGTTCTACCGTTGCTTCTATCGTTAATACGCTTCGTGAGTACGGAGCAATGGACTACACGATTGTGGTGGCTGCTACAGCTGGTGATCCGGCTGCATTGCAGTATTACGCTCCTTTTGCGGGTGCTGCCATCGGCGAGTATTTCCGTGATACCGGTCGTCATGCGTTGGTGGTTTACGATGACCTTTCCAAGCAGGCGGTAGCTTATCGTGAGGTTTCTCTGATTCTTCGCCGTCCGTCTGGTCGTGAGGCTTATCCGGGTGATATCTTCTATCTGCACTCCCGTCTGTTGGAACGTGCTGCCAAGATTATCAGCCAGGAGGAAGTGGCACGCGAAATGAACGATCTTCCGGAAAGTCTGAAGGGAATTGTCAAAGGCGGTGGTTCACTCACGGCATTGCCTATCATCGAAACGCAGGCGGGTGACGTATCGGCTTATATCCCGACGAACGTGATTTCTATTACCGACGGACAGATATTCCTTGAAACTGACTTGTTCAACCAGGGTACGCGTCCGGCTATCAACGTCGGTATCTCTGTATCCCGTGTAGGTGGTAACGCGCAGATTAAGGCTATGAAGAAAGTGGCGGGAACATTGAAGATCGACCAGGCACAGTATCGTGAACTGGAAGCGTTCTCCAAGTTCAGTAGCGACATGGACCCGATTACCGCATTGACGATTGACAAGGGACGTAAGAACGGCCAGCTGTTGATTCAGCCTCAATACAGCCCGATGCCCGTAGAACAGCAGATTGCTATTCTCTACTGTGGTACACACGGACTGCTCCACGATGTTCCCTTGGATAAGGTGCAGGACTTTGAACGTAGCTTCATCGAATCGCTGCAACTGAATCATCAGGAGGATGTATTGGATGTATTGAAAACGGGTGTGATTGATGATAATGTGATTAAGGCTATCGAAGAGACTGCCGCTATGGTCACTAAACAATTTATCTAATCGGTCATTGATTTATCTGATTGGCCTTTAAAATAAATCTGAATGG
>DXOJ01000719.1 GCA_019412865.1 Bacteroides sp.
CAAGAGTTTGTAGTTCCTAAGTCAATACCAATAATTTTTCCCATGATCGTTATTTTTTTATTTATTATTTATTCAATGATTTCTTTTTGTCCGGTTGTTTCTCTGCTCTTATCAGGGAGCTTCGCCGCGAACGGACGCTTACTAAAAAGCAAACCGTGTGCCAAAAAGAAATTATACGAATGCATGACATAATATCTGCCAAAAAGACAGTTTTAATAAATAAACACTGCTGACATAGTCATATTCAAAGCCAGTCAGCAACTGCTTCTTTAAACAAATACAGACGACTCTGGTTCGATGAAAGAAAAAAAATATGCCTGTGTCGTCATGTGCGACACAGGCATATCCTATTATATAGATTGATCTATTTATTACTTTTCCAGCACGATGACCAATGCGCCATTTGCATCATACAAGCCAATGCCGCCACCGGACAACACATCGAATGACTTCACCTCATTGATAGCTTTCAGCACCTTACCTTCTGTTTCCATGTCCGGACAAGCCATCATTGTGCTCGCTACTCCCGGAAAAGAAATTGATTTGGCATTGCTGGTACTGGTTTCAAAACCGCCATTAATCAAATTACATCCGGCATTGCCATGAATTGTCTTTTTCTTCACATCAAAAGCAATGAAAGGTTGTTTTTCCATTCCGGAAGGAATTGCTTCACCATTCACTTCTTTTATTTTCCATTCTCCATTCAAAACCGAAAGTTTCACATCAGCCTCCTTCTTTTGTAGAACGACAACCGGGCGGTTGGACGAATTGCAAAGATACATTTTGTCTTTACCTGCCTTCTTATATCCTTTTACTTGCGCAAAAGCATTCAATACATTATTTTCAGTAGTCATATCCGGACACATCATCCGGGTACTAGCCATTCCTGTAAGTTCAAGACTTCCCGGCTTCGCATTTACATCGAAGCTACCCATCATCCGATTACAGCCGCTATTGCCGGACACACGACCGGTTGCTGTATCAAAAGCGATAAAAGGAAGGGATTTACTTTCGCCCGGAGTGATTTTCGAGCCATTGACTTCTATGATATTCCATTCACCATTGATAGATGACAGGGGAATTGCCTTCTCAACCGAACGGCACGAAGACATTGCAAGTGCTGCACCAGCAATGCAAATTGAAACAAATACTTTCTTCATATTGTTATAACGTTTAAGTTAAAATCGGGGGCAAAGATATCAAAAGATTGGGAAATAATATCCAATGCAACATAAAATATATACATTTGCCAATAAATATACAACAAACGAACAATTTACATAGTTCACTTAAAGTAAACAAATATGAGAATAATTGTCCTGTCTTTGATTCTATTCTGCTGTGTTACGCCTCCTATCACAGCTCAAAGCGATTATATCGTCACTACTCCTTCCGCACAGGAAATCCCTGTAGGTCAAGAAGAACAGTTTATCAGGAGTAATTTTCCGCTGCTACCGCTGGGCAAATGGACACCCGGAATGAAATTTATGTTCGTTCCATCTCCACGGAGCATGTTCCTTCCCACCCTTTCCAGCTATGACACCGAGAAAGGGGTAGACAACAGCCTGCTGAAACATAAAATACTCACTTTCACAGGAACTGAAGAGAAAGCTCAAAATATCTCCAACGGGACTAACTACTCCACCCGCTTCATCTTCGAATGTGAGGGAGGAAAATATTATTATGAGATAAAGAATATGCGGCTGGAGGAAATCTCAGAAAAGGCTCCCCGTACCGGTATCAACGGACTGGTCTATCTGAAAGATGTGGATACAGCAAAAGAGCTGTTGGTAGGAAAAACAGTCTATATACAAGCAGAAAGTGTCCGGATAGACGATGCCAACAATTATTCCGGCTACCGGGATATAGCCATTCCCGTCAATACGGAAGCAACGATTACCGCTATCGGAGTCGGCAGTCAGGCATATCCGGCAAAAATCGTATTCAAAGACACACTGGGACATTCTTATTATCTGGAAGTTGCCCTCTCACGAACAAACTCCGGCATGGACCTGAATGATTTTCAAGGAGAAAAGAGAATGAAATATTTCTCAAATGCATTCAGTTTCACCAATAAGAGTCTAGGCACTATCGAAAGCCTGAAAAATAAATATATGGGAATGACAGTTTATCCTAAAAAGGTGCTGCCAGCCAAAAGAATCATATCATTTGAAGACAAGCAGACCGAATCACGCGTTCACCTGCCCCGATATACAGTTCTGCAAATCAAAGATATTAGATTATCTCCTCCCGGCAGTCTGGCTATTCTTTCATTAAAAGACAATGACGGAGCGATCTATGAATTGGAAACCGATCTGAAATATGATGTTATCGTCAGAAATGAAAATTATATCGAAGACTTTTTCGGATTCGAAGATATACATAAAAAATATCCGAGTATCACAGAAAATCGTTGGCAGATTATCTCCCGAGGAAATCTGGAGACGGGCATGAGTACAGTGGAATGCCGTTTGTCCATTGGTGATCCGATAGAAATCGAGCTAAAAAAAGACAATCGTTTCGAAACTTGGTTTTACAATGGCAAAACACTGGAATTTGAAAATGGAACCTTGCAGCGTTACAAATAAAAAGGGGTAGCTGCGAATGATTATCTGAAAATAATCACGTATATTTGCAAAGCTAACAATTCCAATATTCTTAATATTTTAATTCGCAATTAACGAAATGGGTAGAGTTCTTATTATTGGTGCGGGCGGTGTTGGCAC
>DXOJ01000072.1 GCA_019412865.1 Bacteroides sp.
CTTATTCAGACTCTCAAAGATATTTGGCTAAACACAGGTTTTTGCAAGTGCCCCCTTATAATTCATCCTTCTTTACCTTTAAGAGATTGCCAGGAATTTTTTCTCTGTTCAATAGAGCCATTCTGAATTCTTTGCTTTCAAGTTCAACGGAGTGTTCTGGTTGGATTTGTTCCGTACTATCATAAATCTTAAGGATTGTTGAATCAGCTTGCGTTAGCTGTTTTACTTCTGGTTCTGCTTCGGCTTGGCGAATATCTTCTGTAGATGATACGGCACTTATTTCAGTTTCTTCTTCCATATCATCCTTCTTGTCTGTTGAAAATGAGAACCCATCACCAACTTCACTTACTTCTGTCGCAACTTCTTCATGTTCATCCGCTACAAAATTGAATGTTTCTTGATTGGTAATTTGCTGGTTCTTTTTGCCGTATAGATCTTTGGTAATCATGCCGGCATAGTAAATCATATAAATGACTGTAAGTACTATTGCAAATATTACAAATGCGCTCATATTTCTTTGTTTTCGAGTTTATGTTGTTAAAATTCGGATGCAAAGGAATAGCAGAAAATGTGTATAAAGAAACATTGTAGCTTTTAGAAGCTTACTTTTAACGGCATTTCAGAAATTAGCTGTTTTTGCACTCAATTATCATACTCAAAGGGACGTAATATGAACACAGATAAGGCTCTTCATTTACGAAGAGCCTTATCTTAAGCATTTTATATAAATTATCTTTGTTGTTTGAGTATGATTCTACTTTTTACCAACATTTTTCCTGGAGAAAAGCATTCAGATTTCGATATTTGGCATATTTAGTCGCCATGTCTATCACTGTACGGTCTTCAAATGCACCTTGTATTGTCTCTGTGGCTGTTTTTCCTGATTTGTTATTATAAAGATAACAATATATGCATTGATAGGAGGCTAAATATGGAAACGCTTTACTTAGTAGCATCATTGAATTTAGAACAATGATATCAGAGTGTTCGTCGGCTAAAATCTCGACTTTCTTCTGTGCTATCAATGTTTTATAAGATAGATAGTCAATAAAATCAAGAAATACACAACATGAGGAAGATACTCGTTCATGATTTTCTCTTAGTATAGATATCGCCATTGGCAGTACATGACCACAATATAGATGACTTCGTAGTTCATACCCTCCATGAATATTGGCGAAAACGACAGCTTGACGTTCTTGTCTGTTTCTGACAAATTCAATAAGCTTGCATATCTCTGCCACGAACGGATAATCTATTTTCCTTGAGGTAAAATACGACAACAACTTGGCATCTTTTAATTCATGAAAGACAACACAGGTTATTGGTTCTTCCAAACCTGTAGTTAATGAAACGACATTGTATTGACATGCAGGAATTACTGGAGAATTCAGCTCTATCTGACTGAGAACGTAGGGAATATTATCAGAATGAAAAAGTTCTTTGGCTAATTCAAGAAAGTTGCCTCCTTTTTCTGTTCCGTGGTCATACCAAACATTCTCAAATACATGGACGACAAATGAAGGTATTTCTTCCTTTCTAAAAGGAGATAAGTACCATAGGCTGTATTCATCTGCCTTGAGTGGTTCAAAGCCTAATCTTTTAAGAAAGGCTTCGATTTGAATTAGTTTTGCTTGTTCTATGTTCATAGAAGTTTTTATTCTGATTGATGATTATGAATGAATGGCTTATCCTTAATCTCTTCCAAAGCTTCAACTGGATAAGATTCTATCCATTTTTCCAAGTCTTTGCGCATAATGAGAATAGTTTTTCCATTGGGTTTAAAATATCGAATCTTTCGACTACTTGTCAAATGATAGATGGTAGAAATTGTATAACCGGTATACTCACTGACTTCCTGAATGGTCATATAGCGTTTGTTCATATCAAGCTTATGCTCAACTTTGCATAAACGTACCTTCAACTCATTAAATTCCCGAAGTAGTTTTTCTATTTGTTTCAATTCAGAATCTGTCATAGTGGCTTCTTCCTTCTCATTAGATAATCATTCACATCATTGTATTCTTTATAACGGTCTGACCAATCATATACATTTTTCTTTAAATTTATGCGAATGGCATGCGTGGCGTTTCTGCCAGCATCATCGTTATCCAGATAGCAGAAGATATAATCATAGTCATTAAGTATTTCAAAAGCCTTATTTACATTGGCTACAGAATTCAGAACAATGCTGTCACAGGGGTACTTCAGACACAGATTGTAATCGGCATTTAATTGAGCTGTTTCAAATGCCAGAAAATCGAAAAAGCCCTCAAATACGCAACACACTTGCGTTTGGCGATACATGTTACGTAATATCAAGGAAACGTCTTTACCACCGATACATCGTTTGGAATACTTGTTCCTGACCTCTATACCGCCTCTCATATTTATAAACGCAAGTCCATAGTATTTCTTTCCATTGCCAATCGTATAATGAACTTCCTTGCAATAGTTCTTTGCCACCAGCATATTGATGTTCCGGCTATAAATATATTGGAGTAGGTTTACATTCGTCAAATCGCTTAAACTATCAATATTAGTCTCTTCTACGGGATTTGGGGCTTTAGAAATCTTTACCGTTGCTACTTCATTGGAGATAGTATAATTACCATGTGATAACTTTTCCAAAATATTATGCATAGACAGTTCTGGATTAAGTAACTGTACAAGGTTTATTATATTACCGCCTTTGTTTAACCCAAAATCGTACCACAGATTGGTGTTCACATCAACCTTGAAGGATGCCTTTGTTTCCTTATGTAATGGAGACAAAAACCAATATTTGTTTCCGGAAGACTTGATTTTGCTGTATCCTATGCTAAACATGAAGTCCAGCAAACTTATCCTTTTAATTTCTTCAATTGTCATAATTCAATTTTTGCAGCTAAGGTCTAGTTTATAATATATATACCCTCTAAACCTAAACTCTTTAAACTTACTTATCGTCTTTGATGATTTCTGGGTTGTAATGATACCCGGTCTCATTGTGAGTGATAATGTCTTTTGCCGATAATTTTTTAAGTAACTCTTTAATTGCATTGATGCCCTTCTTATAACCTTTGCGTGCATAGAAGTCACCCAAATCGTCAATCAGCTCCTTGTATTTAACAGGTTTCTTTGTGTTGAACAATTCATTCAAGACTTCTTTGTGCAAGGCTTCAGGTAAAGCGGTAAGAGGTACATCTTTAGTCTTAACAACCGTGACGTGATATGATTCTTCCAATACAGGCAGTGCGTTATCATCAATGCGAAAAGCAAAGGATGCAAATTCCTTGTCTCTCATTTGTCCGGCACTGACTAAACTGATACCTGTGTTCTCTTTGTCTTTACTGATAACTAGAACAGTCTCTGCCTTGTTCTCCAATTCAGTACCGATATGTCCACGAGTATTGGTGTCATTTTTATTTTGATGCAAGACACAATGGATGTGCAGGCAATATGCACTTGTCCAGGACATCAGCAATGTCATAACGTCTGTGGATTCCTTCGCATTATTGATGTCATACACTAAATCCCTCAAACCATCTATAATGACTAGTCCATAACCACTACTTTTTCGAAGAGCATAGTCTATCAAACTGATACGTAGCGTAGGAGTGTGTTCTCTTAACTCTACGAAAGTCAACAGATCAACTTCTTCTCCTTTTTTCAAACCTGCTAGTTTAAGTATACGGTTCAGTACGTTTTGGCAGTGATATCGACTTTGTTCTGTATCGAAATACAGAATTTTCCTTTTGCCTTCAGGGAGACTAGCTCGATAGTTCAACACCTTTCCATTAATCAGTGCTGCGGCAACCATGGCTGATATATTGAAAGTTTTCTTGCTCTTTGCCTTACCTGTGGATGCACTGAAATTTCCAAAGGTCGCAATGGTACAGTCTTCTACCCACAAAATCTGAGGTGGTGTATCTATCTCTTCTAATGAATCAATAGTACCTTTATTCAGATAGTGCTCCAGTTGTGCGTCTGAGAATTCACTCTTGAGCATTTTCAATTCTACACTTGGGGCTTTATTGACAGGGCTATTATTTCTTGTCCTTGCTCTTTTTGCCATATTCGTGTTTATTATTAGATTGGTCGCTCTTCAACTTAGATGGTCTTACCGTTACCGTCGACTGCTCTATCAATTTTTGGAGTTGAGCGTCAGTGAGCATATAACCATCTACACTTCCTTTTCTAATTGTCTTCAAGTTTTTTTTATCTTTCTGCATGAACTCTTATTGTTTGGATTATCAACTGCGGATTTTGTCTCATCCAATTGTCAAGCTCCTTTTTATCAAAATACACCATCTTACCTCTTGGCTTGTAATAAGGGATAGCCATACTACTTGTCATTTTGTAAAGTTGAGAAAGAGACAAACCTGTATAGTCAGCGGCTTCTTGGGAGGTAAGCATATCTTTACAGGCATAAAGCATACTTTCAATCTTCGACAGGCGTTTCTTAATCTCATCAGCTTCAATAGGATTCACACTATTGAGCTTCAGCTCAAGTTCCTCCATACGTTTGCAGAGTATCTTTTGGTTTATTCTGGCCATATTGATTCTTTGTTTTTTGTTATACCATTGGTGGCCTAACCACCGGATCTGAATTGATTCGACTGCAAAATTACAGCCGGGCTTTTGAACCAAAGAAAGAGTGCCCCTTACATCTAAAAAGGTAAGGTTAGATGTAAGGGATAATACTCTTCATTTGCTTGGTTACTCTTCTTTTTCTGTCTTTTCTTTCATTTCTTTGACGAATGAAACAAATGGAGGATATGGAAATTTGTGGGTTTGACGGAAATCAGAAAGCGCATTTTTGATTTGATCTCTTGTTGATAGTTTCCCTGTCTTCGATGATAATAACAACTGATTATCTGCAATCACCTTTTGCCATTCATATACAAGATATTGTTCCTCACGCAGACTGGATAAGAACATAGCAATCTCTCCGTTATGGCAAGGCTGTAATGGATTTTTCAGATCTGCATTGAAAAAGTTTATCATTTGAGCCGGCTTTACAGACTGCTTGAAGAGTTTCTTCTCATTGACAAATGCTGTTATCATGCATATTTGCTCATCCGAGAAAGAGCCAAGCGGCATTGGACGACCATACTCTTTTGGCATTGTAGTGTTGAATGCCAACATCATGTTTTTATAACATTCTTTTGTGAATTCCTCATTGTCTAAATACAGATGTACCAGGTCTAATCTTTCAGTCAGTAATTCATATACAGCTGAAAGATTCTGTGAATGTATTCTCCAATCTTTAATATCGGAGCTGTCGATAGGTACACTGTAACTAATAAAGTCTCTTACAAATCGGACATACAATTTGTTGCTGTTTAAGACTTCTCGGTGATAAATGCTGTGGGCTTCTCTGAAAAGAATCCACAATTCATCTTTTGACACAAATGTCTCATGCCCCTTAGTCCGTTTTCCATTTACGGAGAACAAAAAGAGAGAGACCGAATTTGAATTTGTTTCGGTTCATACTTTTTGTTATTTATAAATTATTAAACATAAAAAATGTCCAAGATGAGTCTTATTAGGATTTCAAGATGGACATATATACACGATTCACTGGGTTTCTATTTAATGTACAAAATACGCAAATTGGAACAAAGTTATTTGTTAATTATGCAGTCTTTCTGCATTGTTAAAAACGGTCTTATTTTATTCCTTATTGTTTTATATCGGTGTTTGTTTTAAATACAGTCTGAAATAATACTATTTTTGAAGTATATCTTTATTTCTGTTGTGAAAACTATAATTTCCTGGTTCTGGTATGTCAAGCTCTATTATGCAATTTCCTTTTTGACGAAGATTCCTTCTTATCGTTTCAATCTCCAAATCTTTTAATTCTATAGGGAAGCTTACCTTGATGAATGTAGCGCACTTGTTTCCATTCCAACCAAGGCGTTTCCCTATATTCCAAACGAAATGACGCAAATCAATAGTGGTAAGCCTACCATTTAAGATGATAGGGAGAAGGGTGCTGCCTTTAAAGTCATTCCACTGTTCGACGTTGATGAGAAGTTTGCGCATTTCATCTTCTTGAATGTATTCGCACATTGTTTCTTGGACGTACTGTTCTACTGCGATTTTTGTCTGCTTCATGATTTGTTCATGCTCTATTTGACGAGCCAAAAGAACTCTCTGATAATTCAATGTATGATGTGATGGTTGTTCCGAAAGTAAACCTTTTACCTTTCGTTTTCTATATACATAGATGCATAGTCCTGTTAAGATTGATAGTTGCAGATAGAGTAATTCAATCTTATATGTTATCAACACTGAAGACACCTTCTCAAAATACCAATTTGAAATATGGCTATCTCCAAATACGAGTGGTAACAAGAAAATCACTAACATAGTGGCAATGCTTGTTAGGATAGAAAAAAAGAATTTCTCTCTGAACTTGTTTGTCATAAATACCTTTAATTATTAATTTATGGCGACAAAGTTAGAGAGAAAATTTCAAATTAGTGAGAGTTACACATACTGATACACAATGTCTTAACTATCTTTACGGAACTGGTTTTTACTGTTTTTTGCTCAATTTTTCTTTCACTTTTTTCTTCGTGCTTTCAGTTGTTTGACACTTGTTTACTCAAGATTACGCATCCTATAGTTATTCCACAATGTGTTGCTAAACATATTTTAACGCAGTTATTAGAAGATAAGTAAGTGCTTTATCTCATAGATGTCTTTTTACCGGCACGTTTACTTAATGTCTCATTTATTTCATCTGGTGTCAATATGACTTTATTGGTACGTCCTGATTCTGCCCATTTTATCAGTTCATCTTTGAATAGGATGTAGCTTTTGCCTTTTCGAGTCGCAGGAATGGAACGATGCTGGAGATGATAGTACATGGTGGTTTTCTTCATTTTCATGAATTCACAAGCTTCATCAATATTCATTGGAGTATGATCTGAAGAACTAGAATTTCCTTTCTTGATTTCATCATGTAATCCACTTACACTAAGTTGCAAGTCTGAAATCATATCCATTACTTGTTTTACTGCCTTTGGAAGGTCATTGAATGATATTTGTTCTGTTGTCATTTATATAATTATTATGAATTACTGATGCAAAGGTCTACAATGATTTAATGCTGATTTAGCTGATACATGATTAACTTATATGTAAGTATCAGTAAGGATGATAATTACTCTTTTTCATTATCTTCGTCTGAACTCAAACGTATTTTATTGGCTGCTTCTCTTGTTTTTGGAGATGCATGGGCTACATATATCTGTATGGTTGAAACATTCTTATGTGCCAGCAAGTGTTGCACAGTATAAATATGGTTCATCCGATAAATGCGTAGTTTTTCTCATGCATTGCTAGTATTTTAAGTTCAAAGAACTTCTGGTCTCTGTATCCATATGCTTGTCTTTTCATTGTTTTGATTTTATTGTTGATTCCTTCCAGTTTAGCTGTTGATATATGGTAATCGTACCAAGCTAATATTCCCCATTTATGCGCTTTCAAGGTGTTAGCCATTGTGGTGAGCTTGGGTATTTTGGCTTCGTAAGCCTGTTCAATCCATTTGTCCAACACTTCAGCTGCCTGTTCTTTATTGACTTGTGTCCATATCTCTCGTAGGCTTTCTTTCAGGTAATAAGCCTTCATCAGTGGTTCATTCATATTTAAGGCATTGTCCAACCTGGATTTGTACTTGTTGTCAAAAATGTCCTTGCCATTACAAAGCAGCAGCCAGCGTGTCCCCTTGATAACCTTCCGTTTGTTGAGATCTTTTTCTTCCCTGTAGATTCCTCGCCTGATTTCATCCAGGGCGTCATTCATCAGCTTGACAACATGGAAATGGTCAAAGACAAGTGTGGCTTTGGGCAGGTTGGTCGTAACTGCGACGATAAACGCTGGTGAGAGGTCTGTTGCCACAGCCTCTATCTGTATCCCTGCCTTGGTCACCTTCTTCCAGAACTCATCCAGGACACCCCTGCCTTTGCCATCCCCGATATAGATGACTCGCCCTGTTTCCAGATCCACTACTATTGTTTTGTAGATGTGTCCTTTGGCTACGGCGAACTCGTCTATACCGATATGACGCACCTGGCTTATGTCAGGGGTGTTATAGTTGCGATACAAATAGCGCTTCTGAATATCCTTCACCGTATCCCAAGACAAATGGAGGTGGTGAGCCACATCTTTTATGGTGCCAACCCGGGATAGCTCCACCACCAAGCGGGCTAGTCTGTTACTATAAGCACGCTTGCCAGTGACAAAATGGATGTGTTCTTGTCTGATACTCTGGCAATCCTTACATGCAAGACGTTGAACTTTTATTTCTAAAATCACTTGCTTACTGCCAATAGGAACACTGCGGACACGGCGGATCTGAACCCCGGAACGAATATAATTCTTGCTCTTACAAACAGAACAACACAGTTTATCCTTACGAGTTTGCAGTTTTAAAACAATACTATTATCTTCGTATCGTACACAGGAACATTCTTGTTCCCGAACGCCAAAGGCGTGGTATAAAAAGCTGGTATACATATGCGTTTTGATTAGCGGTAATCAAAGGTATAATATACCAGCTTATTTTAGCTATTAACTACGCATTTATCGGATGAACCATAAATATCTGCACCTAACTCCATCTGTAATGAAGCATAGGTATGGCGGGAAAAATGAAAAGTAATGTGCTTAGTAATACCAGATTCCTTTAACCATATTCGTATTTTGAACAAATGATACTGTACATCGGCAATGGAATGAATGTCAATGGTTCAGATTACTACCATGCAATCTACTTTTCAACAAGGGAAAAAAGTCGGTTAAATTTTCTTTTCGAAGCCAATATGGGTAAATTTGTAGGTTAAGAATGGTATTTGTGTCCAATTTTGTAGGATAAGGAAAGCGGAACCAAGAATTTCCTGGTTCCGCTTCATATTAGCTGGTTGAATTAAAATCTTAAAATGTAGCCATCGCCATCCTTAAATGCATTGCAGCTCTCAAGATATTTACGAGAAATCTCAAAATCATCGCCGGTAATATTTGCGCTGAATTGTCTCACTCTTGATAATGCTCTAATTACAACGGACGGATCTCCTTTTCGTGTTAGTCTACGTAATGCATTGAGATAGTCTTCTCGAAAAACAGTCGGTATGATAATCTTCGATTGGTCAGCTGCTACAAGTTCTGAATTCATCATGATTCTTGAAATACGACCATTTCCATCATTAAATGGATGTACTTCACTTATCATAAACATCATAAAAAGTGCTTTTGCGAATGGATGTTCAATAGCCTGATAAAACTCATAACCCTTTCGAAGCGTTCCCCTCACCAAAGTACAATCCACGAAATGCGTGTCACCGGCATGATTATTTTGCATCTTGAACATGCCGGGATTCCTATCTGGACGAGCAGCCATTAATATTCGATGTCGGTCTTGTAACAACTCTATCAATTCTTCACTCGAAGAAGGAGTCCGTCTCATTTCACGACGACTCGCTACTAATTGAAAAGTACCTAAAACATCATGAGAGTCGGCATTACGAGCGGGCAAAGCTTGTCCGGTCTCAATAATTGTGCGAGCTTCTTCTATTTCAAATTCCGTTCCTTCTATATAATTGGAAAAGTAACTCTCAAAGAAAGCGAAATTTCTGAAAGCTGCATTTTCAACATTCGGTTCATCAATTAATGGCAGAGGGGTATTGTGTAAGGCTTCGAATAGAACTCCAAATAATCTAACACGTTCACTGTCGTAAGGTTCCCCCTGTGCTCTAGCTTGAGCACTTGCAGATGTGAGTATTTTAGAAGGTTTTGTTGAAAGTATTGCACCAATAATTTGATTCAGTATTTCAAACTCTTCCTCCATTTTTAGCTCCTTAGATACAACTCTAGCTTTATCTCGAAAAGCATTTAGACCGCTTTCGCCATTAACTTGAAGCATACGTTCAAGAAACTCCTCAATGCTCGTTCGAGGGAGACATTTTGATGAATTTCCTCTCGCACGTCCTTTTTGAAGATTTTCCAAAGTACGTCTTTCTAAACTTGATATATACAGATTCTCAATGAATGGCATATCATGTTCTGTTCCTTTTGGACCTTCCATTAGGTGAATTTTCAATCCTGGCAATGATATATTTTTTGAATAGGAATAGGTCAGATAAATATCACCATCAGCAGTTGGTTTGAGTTCATAAGCAGAACGATGACTAATTACAGCTTGAGGATAGAGTTGCCCAATTATATAAAAGACATTTCTACGGATGATTACATCAGGCTCATCTTCAAGATTTGTTGTATAAATCTTAGGAGCTATCTTTCGAAGAAGACCTTTCTTTATCATCGATGTTCTTTGTTGAGACAAGGACTTATCAGATGTTGCCATAACAATCTCCATCACATTAGCCAAACTTTTATTTTTTGCCATAATTTTCTTTTATCTGTCAATTTTCAATGCAAAGGTAGGCATTTTTGTCGGATAAGAATTGTATATTGGGGTAATTTTGTCGGATAAGAGCGGAAATAAGGGTTTTTTTGTAGTTTTGAGTGAAAACATTCCATGGCTTCACGGCAAAAAGTCTGTAACTTCATAGGCTTTTTGTAATAAGTGCAATAAAAATGGATTTCGAATAATATATAAAGAGGAATGATGAGAGTCTCTTTCGTTATATCACATTGTTTTAATCTCTAAGCATTAAGAACTGTAAGTACTAATTGAAAATTTTATTTAGTACTTACAGTCTACAATGATTTAATGCTGATTTAGGTGATACAGGATTAACTTAAATGCAAGTATCAGTAAGGGTGGTAATTACTCTTTTTCATTATCTTCATCTGAATTCAAACGTATTTTATTGGCTGCCTCTCTTGTTTTTGGAGATGCATGGGCTACATATATCTGGGTAGTTGAAACGTTCTTATGTGCCAGCAAATGTTGCACAGTATAAATATCTGTACCTAACTCCATCTGTAATGAAGCATAGGTATGGCGGAAACAGTGAAAAGTAATGTGCTTAGTAATACCTGATTCCTTTAACCATACTCGCATATCTTTGTTACTCATTTCTTTAGTGAACCCCTCAAATACTCTATAATTTGTTTCAGGTAGAATTAACTGATAAGCTTCATCACTTATAGGTACCGTGGTTTGTACATTCGTTTTCTGACAGATGAATTGTATGTATCTGCCACCATCAGCGTATTTTCTAACATTCTCCCATCTTAGATTGATGATATCGCTTCGCCTTAATCCTGTAAGACAAGAGAAAATAACGGCTTTCTTCATTATGGGGATGGGGCATGGTGTGTGATAAAGACTTCGCACTTCTTCAATTGTCAAACTTTCCTTTACTGTTGGAACCCACTTTATATAGTCCAAGAAATCGACAATCTTTTCATTGATGCGTCTATCTCTATAAGCAAGATTGAGTGCGTTCCTGAAGATTATCCAGTAATCGGCAGCAGAATTGCGATTAAGTGGTTTGCCTGTAGATAAGCTTTTCGCATCCATGAGGTATTCCATGAATTTTCGGCAGAATTCAACACTTAATTCATCAAAACTACATTTGCCATGAGAAAACTTCTCGAAGTGCTTATATGACGAAAGCCATTTAGCGTGCTTTGTCTTTGATAAATCATCAAAGTAATCTAAGAAGCTTTCTTTAGTACGACCT
>DXOJ01000720.1 GCA_019412865.1 Bacteroides sp.
TCCGGAGAACAATACAGATAAATAAAGATGTCGTACAAATCTCCGTCAGCCTCAGTAAATGCAACAGTTTCCATAAATGAATAGTGTCCATCTGAAACAATTACTTCATCATTCAAACCATTAATATATTCTGTGTATTTAATTCTAACTTGATGTTTCTCTTCTTCTGATAGTTCCAAAAAGGAACCACCGCAAATACGTCTCAACTCCTGGCTGCCATTAATAACCTTTGCATCAGTTATTCTATCCATCAATGTACTTTTGCCTGCACAAGGCATTCCATATAATGCTATTTTCAACCAGTAAACACCTCCTTGAAACAACAGTTTCTGTCAAAGTCGATAACGTCAAAACTGACCCCATTTAGAGGTGTGTCGTAAGGCATTGAAAAAGGTAAATCAATACAATTACCACATATGAATATCTTTCCATTTGCGTAAAAAATATTATCCATTCCTGCACCACACATACCACCATACATGGTACAGTCGTAGCCACCAGTTCTAACATTCAATCGTTCCATCGCCTTATTCAAGAACGCATTAAAATCAGGTAGCGATATCCCCTGTTTTCCAATCATCCTAGAAAACGTAATCCTATTACCAAATTGTTCAAAGAACTCTATGGTCGCTTCCGGATTATCAATTATCTCTTTTCCAACAGTACAATTCATAGAAGGATACTTCCCATTCACTTCTTTGTATAAAGCTATATTTTCCATCACTCGCTCATGAGTTCCACATCTATACTTGTCGTGAATAGCAGAGATTCCATCTACTGAAAAGCCAACATTTACATTGTATTCTTTGAAGAATTCTAACTTCTCACAATCAACTAAAAGACCGTTTGTAATGGTGTATGCAGCAATTCTTCCAGATTTCAAATAATCGCCAATATGAGCGATATACTGCTTAAGTTTTTCATAATCTAACATTGGTTCTCCATTACCCACGAACCCTAACTTAAACAAATCAATATCGTTGTCTTCAATATGCGAAGTAATAATATCAAGGATAGTAATTACATCCATATTGTCCTCTTGAATGTAATTCTTCTTCTCCTGAAAATGGCAATAAGTACAATTGAGATTGCATCGATTATTTATCGATATACAAACTCGTGTTACCATCTTCTATTCCCCCTTTTCTGACTATTCTTATTGTTACCTCTATTAAACTGCTTTCTTGTAGGACCAGATTCATGATACTCACTAACCCAATCAGCAGCTGTTTTACCATCAATATCAACGATCTTCTGATCAGCTCCTGCATCAATGAGTATCTTTCGAATATCCCAAGTATGCTTTTCCTTATTATTTTCAAAGTGACCATTCATGCAGGCCTTCATGAGCGCAGTAAATCCATTAGCGTCCTGTTGGTTAATACTGGTTCTTTCATCCTCACATAAAGCAATTACAAAATCCTTCTTTCCCTCCCAGGCAGCAATCATTAATGGCATATTGCCCTCATTCTTCTGGCGTACTTTTCCGGCATCAAAAGGATTTCTACTTCCAACATTAGGATTTGCCTTACACTCTAAAAGCAAAAACATAAACATCTCATACTCCTTCATCTGCACTGCATGCGATAGAGCAGGGAAATATCTACGACTGCAATCACGCTTATTCACATCTGCACCAAGCTGAATGAGCCATTTGATTTTTTCTTTTCTTTGCTCAATTGTGGCCCTATTATTTCTTACAGCAGAAATAATAAGGGTATTTCCATCCTGAAGATATGCATTAACTTCGTCTGCTGTCGGTTCTTCGCATTCCTCATATGAATCTGCGTAATAAGCGTCAATTCTAGCCAATTTAGTCATATTGATAAGATCCTGCTTAGTAGCCATATATTCTCTAAGATGTAATGCTGAAACGGATTCATGCCCTTTAAGATATGCTGAATAATCGGTGTCCTCTGTTATGATATCTACTTTGCAGTGATATGTATCAGAAGCCTCCTGTGCAATATATATTATTTTGCAATCTTCGTTATCTTCATCAGCATCGCCATTATATTCCATAAGAATTGTACGAGAACCATAGCTAATACCACGAATAACTTCCCAAGCCTTTCTCCCAAGAGAACCTGAATTCTTATTCTTTATATTATCTAATTCATCAACAACTACCTTTGGAATAACTACCTTGCTATATTCCTTGTTCAGTTCATCAATTAACTGTGAATTCTTAAGTAACGCTGAAGTATCTGGAACTGCAACCTTCTCCCCTCTTAAAAATTGTTCGGTCTGTGATTCTGACATTCCAAAAACCTTACAATATTTTCTTGCCATTTCCAATAGAGTTTTTTCTGCAGTTTTTCCACCTTCAACACGTGAAATAGACGACTTGTTCATACCAGTTCCTGGTTCCAAGCCCTCTAATACATCAATCTTCTTTGCCATGTCATCCATGGTACAGCCATTCTTTTCACGAAGCTCCTTCAATCTCGAACAAAGGAAAGCTATCTGATTATCATTTGCCATAAGTAACGCCCCTTTCATAGGTATGTATGTAATTTGATTATTTGCTTTATCTCATACTCTCATTATATACCTCGTTATATTTTTCACAACGAAAAGGTGTGTTTTTGCAACAAATATTCAAAAGGCGCAACTTATCACTTCATTTACTTAATATATGCAACTAAATGAAGCTACTTGCAACAACACAAATAGATCAGTTGCATTAACCAGCTATTCAAATTTCTAAATGCATCACTACTTCTTATAATATCGTTGTCTATTCTCCGAATTATCCGCTCTGTCATTTCCATCTGTGTCACACTTCGGTCCAACTTGAGCCGAAGTCATATGATTTGCTTCATTACCTGCCAGCACTTCTGCTCCATTATCTGACAGTGAATCATCCGATAACCGCTTTCCCTGATGTTTCATGGCATCCAGCTTCATCTTATACGCAAATGCTTTCTCACTTGGCTTCAGATTCTCTCTATGCAGGTTAGAGTCAACCATTGCCACAACTGACTGATCATCATCCAATTCTCTTATCACAACCGGAATCTTCGTCTCTCCTGCCCATATAGCAGCTTCCATTCGCCTGTGACCGGATATTATCTCATATCCATCCCCATAAGGATTCGTCCTTACCAGAAGTAGCACAATCACTCCTTCTTTCTCAATACTCTTCATCAGCTCGCATAATTCCGTATTTACTTCCACCTTAAATGGATGATTCTTAAAATCATGCAACTGGTTTATTTCCACATTCCGTATCGTCTCCATAAAATCGCCTTTCTCGAATACATCGAATTCATCTATTCTGAAATCCATCTGATACGATGACTTTCAGATACAAAGAAAGACCGCTCACTTTCAATTTTTCTTGAAAATGAACGGTCTTTCACGCTTCTGTTATTTAGTTGAATGATAAATGTATTACTTTCTCTTTGATGTGTTTCTGAAGCCGCAGTCCAATACCACAGACACGTTTACTCCATCAGAAATAGCCTTTTTATACGTTTTTCGGTCACTCTGGTCAAACCTGAAAAACCTCTCAAAGTGCCTAAAATCAAGGATTCTTACAAATCGGTCCGATGTAGTGCAACTATTGTCTCTATATGCGTCTGCGTTTCTGCAGATACTTCTGTTACGATTGTTTCCTGCTCTGTTGCTGCTGTACTTTCTGTCTGTGCCGGTGACGGTGACTCAGAAAAAGTCTGGTCTGCTGCAGGTGCTCCGGAGCATGCTACCATAGACATTGCCATTACAACAGCAAGCATACCCTTCATCATACTCTTAATTCTCATAATCGTTTCTCCTCTCTGAAACATGTTTTGTTTTTCCTCTGCTTCACTATACAATACCGTTGTAAAAACCAATGTCCAAAGTAGGAAAAATTTGAGTAAATTCCGACACTTATTTTATGCAGTTCTATCTTTATGAGATTTCATCAACATCATAATACTTAAAATCCCGGAAGCAGGCACTTCCTCCTGTTTCCTCTGCCGCATAACAGAACAGACCAAACCGGCAACCAGTAAAATGATCCAGTTTGAAGTACAGCTTATGCACGGTTCCGATGGGTAGCCAGTCTCCCTTATTTACCCGGTAATAGCAGCGTGCTTCATCCTTCATGTTACAGAAATCTGCTTCAAGACGAAAATCTATCTGGTGTGATTCAACAACAGTTCCTTCCGTCATATCCAATATACCATCTTCTTTTTTATCCAGCATAAGGACTTCATATTTTCCATGATGTTTTGTAATGCCAACTGCAGCATAACAGCTCTGCAACGCACACAAACCTGCGATATCGCCCTCTTTCAATGCAGAAGCATCAACAGTAACCTCAGCTGCGCAGGACGGATAACTCATCCTTTGCGTAAGCGTATTTACTGCCTGTGTAAGCTCTGTACAAACTTCCCGTGTTGTAATTGTATAGGTTCCCTGCAATGCATCCAGATGATAGTACCGTGGATCTGGATCATGATTAAACTGCCAGCGCGGAAGCAACCCATTACAGAAATCATCACTTCCCACTAATGGCTGATAAATATATCCTGGTCTGGTACTGTGAACCTCTATTTCTTCCGGCACATGTCCGTTCTGTCCAAAAAACGGAAAATGATCCTTCCAGGTAACCGGAAGCAGAATAGGAATCCGTCCAACTGCTCCGGAATCCTGAAACAGCATTGCATACCACTTTCCATCCGGCGTATCCACTATTCCTCCCTGTGCCACGCCCTGTCCACAATATCCACGATCATCACAAAGTACATCTCCACCCGTGAATTCTCCTTCCAGAGAATCACTGTAAAAGCATGCTTCCGTCCGCATCCAGCGGTCTCTCAGGGAATGAACCAGAAAAATATAATAATAGCCGTTTATTTTTTGAATATGAGAACCCTCATAGCCTAGCTCCGGGTTCTTATGATCACTGACTAAAAGACGATGTAATCCGTCCTTCTTTGGTGCAGTCAAATCTTCATTCAATTCTGTAATCCAGATTTCATCATTTCCATATACAATATAGTTTCTGCCATCCTCATCAAATAATAAAGAGCCGTCATGATAAAAGCCTTCTATCAGCTGCTTTTTCCATGGACCATCTATTTTTTCCGAAGTATACAAATAAGTCTTACGGGTATCATTTGCCACAAAGCAGATATAAAATCGGCCTTCATGATAGCGCAGGGAAGCTGCCCACATGCCCTGTCCGTAAATATTCTGACCGCTTTTCAGTTGCTGCGCATCCGTATGATCCAACGTCTCATAGACATAAGTCACATGCTCCCAGTGCACCAGATCAAAAGACTGCAGAATCTCACAGCCCGGCATAAAGTGCATGGTTGTGGATACCATATAATAGGTGTCTTCTACGCGGATCACGTCCGGATCTGGATAATCCAATCTTGTTATAGGATTTACATTCATTGTTTATTCCTTTCTGTTTTATCTCCATATTCTTTGTTCTATTCTATTTTTACTATTTTATCTT
>DXOJ01000721.1 GCA_019412865.1 Bacteroides sp.
GAAAGTGAGTGATTGGACAGGATGGCTGGTTCGTTCACGTGACGGAGGAAAGACTTGGAGCAAACGTGAACCGCTTCCGGAAGGTTTTCTTGGACCTATTAAGAATAAACCGGAATATATCAATGGACGTATCATCTGCCCTTCCAGTACGGAAGGAAGTAACGGATGGCGTGTCCACTTCGAGATTTCCGATGACAAAGGCAAGACCTGGAAGATGGTAGGTCCATTGGATGCCGAGTTATCCGTCCCCACTCAAAACCGTAAAAAAGGTGGCATGAATGTGGACGATCAGGAAGGAGGAGAAGCGATCAGAGGAGAAGGAGCCAAACCTGTTTATGCGATACAACCTAGTATTCTGAAACATAAAGACGGAAGATTACAGGTACTCTGCCGTACACGTAACGCACAAGTAGCAACTGCATGGAGCAGCGATAATGGTGATACGTGGAGTAAAGTAACGCTGCTGGATGTTCCGAATAATAATTCCGGAACGGATGCTGTGACAATGAAAGACGGCAGACATATACTTATCTACAATAATTTCTCTACATTACCCGGAACTCCGAAAGGTCCGCGTACTCCGCTTTGTGTGGCAATATCAGAAGATGGCATCAACTGGAAGCCTGTTCTTACATTGGAAGATAGTCCGATCAGCCAGTACTCTTATCCCAGTATTATTCAGGGAAAAGACGGGAAACTGCATGCCATATACACTTGGCGTCGCCAACGAATTAAATATGCAGAGATAGATCCGACGAAGTTTTAAATTGAACCGTCATCTGAATAAAATCGACCGCTCCTTTGTCCGCAAAAGAGCGGTCGATTCTTTGTATTTATCCATTTTATATTTTACATTTGCCAAGAAATAAAAAAGAACGATGGCAGATAATTATATAGAAAGGCAACAGGAACAATATGAAGCCAGAAAGGCTGCTTGGAAACAAGCACAGAAATATGGTAAGAAGAAATCTACAACAGTTCATCCGACCGAATCGGCTTCGTGTACTCCAATGACCTCAAAATCATCTCCCTCCAAAAGAAGAGTATTTATAACAGGAGGAGCGGAAGGTATAGGCAAGGCAATAGTAGAAGCTTTTTGCCTGTCCGGCGATCAAGTCGCTTTTTGTGATATAAATGAAATAGCGGGACAAGAGACTGCAAAAGCAACCGGATCTATATTCCATAAAGTCGATGTCAGCGATAAGGATGCGCTTGAAAGTTGCATGCAACGTATTCTTTCCGAATGGAATGATATTGATATTATTGTCAACAACGTCGGTATTAGTCAATTTTCGTCTATCACCGAAACGAGCGTAGAGGATTTCGACAAAATTCTTTCTATCAACCTACGCCCTGTATTTATCACCTCCCGCCTGCTTGCCATACATCGTAAAGAACAGTCTTCTCCTAATCCATACGGCCGGATTATCAATATCTGCTCCACACGTTACCTGATGAGTGAACCAGGAAGTGAAGGTTATGCAGCTTCGAAAGGTGGTATCTATTCTTTAACTCATGCACTGGCCTTGTCGTTATCCGAATGGAATATCACCGTCAACTCTATTGCTCCGGGATGGGTACAAACTCATGATTATGACCAACTCCGGCCGGAAGATCATTCACAACATCCTTCGCGACGGGTAGGCAAACCGGAAGATATTGCCCGTATGTGTTTGTTTTTCTGTGAAGAAAACAATGATTTCATCAATGGAGAAAATATCACGATTGACGGAGGAATGACGAAAAAGATGATTTATCTGGAGTAATTTAAAGTATCATATTATTCATTGTCGAGAAATTCTTTCAACACGCTTCGGGTAACTTCCACTCCTGTCTTCACTATCGAGGCTGCATGATGAAACTCCAACATATCATAGGTATCACCGGACATCTGAATTAAGATATCCGGCTGACAACGCTCTATCTGGTAACGAGTGATTTGTTGCATCATCATTCTTGAAGATTCTGTCAATAGATTATAAGGAGATATTTTCTTTTTCTTTCCGGAATCGAGGGGTGCATTCACATCGACAGCTATCAGGATATCTCCTTCAATGCGTTTTACATGAGCCAATGGAAGAGGATTCAGAATGCCTCCGTCAATCAAAACCATACCGTCTTTTCTCAACGGACGGAAAAGCATGGGGATAGAAATAGATGCACGGATAGCTTCATGTAAGCTCCCCCTGTCAAACCTCACTTCCTGATCGCGGACAATATCCGTAGCCATTGCTACATAAGGGACAGGCAAGTCTTCAATATTCATGTCCGGAATAATCTGTTTCAGTTCTTTGATAAAACGGTCACCTTTCACCAATCCATCCCGGCTTAAAGTAATATCCGCCAATTCCCACATCTTACGTTTATCCCAACTATATAGCCACTCCTTACATTCTTCCATTTTTCCTGAAGCGTACATCGCCCCCACCATAGCTCCCATCGAGCTTCCTGCAATAGAGGTGATCTCAAAATTGTGACGGAGCAATTCTTCAATTACTCCTATATGCGCTATTCCACGTGCTCCTCCCATAGAAAGGACCAATGCTACTTTTTGCTTATCCATATCATATATATTTCTATTAGCCATCCACAAAATAACACATTTTCTGCGAAAAAGATGTTTAAATCAATTTAAGAATCTGTTAATCGAAGAAAAACACACTGTTCAAATAATAAACAAAAGAATTTAGTAACTTTGCGGCCTCAATAGGCTTATAGTTAATTATAGAGTAATCATAAAATGAAAGAAGCTTTCATCAAGCTGCATATATCCATTATTATTGCAGGCGCTACAGGAGTATTCGGGAAGTTGATAACACTCAATGAGGGATTGTTAGTCTGGTGGAGAATGATGTTTGCAACTTTGATACTGGCAGGTATTCTATACTTTGCGAAAAAGTTACCAAAACTTCCTTTGAAAGAAATACTAAAGATTAGTGGTGTCGGAGTACTGTTGGCACTGCATTGGATATTCTTCTATGGAAGTATCAAAGCCTCCAATGTTTCTATCGGGGTGGTTTGTTTCTCAATGGTGGGTTTCTTTACGGCTTTTCTGGAGCCACTGATTAATCGGCATAGAGTGTCACTGAAAGAAGTTACATTCAGCCTGCTTACCCTATTCGGAATTGTCCTGATATTCCATTTTGATACTCGTTATCGTATGGGAATAACATTAGGTATTATATCTTCTGCATTGGCGGCGCTATTTACTATAACCAATAAGAAGACGGCAAAGAATCATGCTTCAAGTGCCCTGTTACTGTATGAGATGTTTGGCGGATTTATTGGAGTTTCCTGTATTCTTCCTTTCTATTTGCATTATTTTCCGGTGTCCACTATCGTGCCCGGTATGGGAGACTTAATCAATCTACTATTACTCGCTTCTTTCTGTACTGTCGGACTATATTTATTGCAAATTCAGGTTCTGAAAAAGATTTCAGCATTTACGGTCAATTTAAGTTATAATCTGGAACCTATATATAGCATCATTCTGGCCATGATTATTTTCAATGAGGCCAAAGAACTGAATATTGCTTTTTATTCCGGGCTCGGGATGATTATCTTATCTGTTATTTTGCAGACACTAAGTGTTACATTTCAAAAGAAATTTAGTATACCACAACAATCATAAGAATTTAAAATAAGATCCCTATCCGGGATAGTTAAAACAAAAAGGTAGCAATCCTCTACATCATACGGATTGCTACCTTTTTTAGCTTCTTATATTCAAATCAAGTAATTCTATTTCTTTTCTTGAGCCTTCTTTTCTTCCTGTCGTTTATTCACATAATCCTTGAACATCTGACGCCAGTTACGACCATGCTCATTGAAATACTGTTCGCATTTGGTTTTATAAATTTCGAAGATGGCAGAGATCTGCTTCATATTCTTATAGTCAATAGCCTGTTCGCGAGCCAGCTTCAACTGTTCCAGGACGTAAGCAGTTTCCTCCTCTGTCATATTGGGCACAATGGTCTGATAACCTTTCAAGGTAAAAGCGACTTTACCTACCGTATATTTATCGAGGATTTGTTCTATCTGTTCTTCAGTCAATACTCTGCGTAACTCTTTCATTAGCCTTTCATGTACTTCTTTCGGCATAGCAGAATCTGCAATCATTTCACGGTCGAGCTTGGAAAGCGGCTTGCCTGTAAGAGGATTGATACCCTCGGGAATTGTTGTATAGGGATGCTCATTGTGCCAGTCGCGAACTTTACGAAGATGGTTATAAATAGCTGTTGCCGCAAAACCTGCCTTTTTCTCATCATCCAACTTTAAAGAAGCTACCCAGTCCATGGCTTTCTTTTCAAGAGAAGCATCTGATTTTAAATCAGCAAAGGCCTTCTTGTCAAAATAGGCGGCTACCTTGTCAAATGACCGGATTGCACCTTCGGGAAGCAAAGCTCCTTTTTCTCCAAAACTATACATAGCAGATTCCGGTTCAATGGTAACTTTGCTTTCGTCCAGCATCTTTTTGTCCAACTTGAACACGTCTGCGAAGAAATCATAAACAGCATTCCGTTTGTTCGGACCAAAGTCATGTTTCTCCTTGGGGAGATGTACATTCGTTACTTTGTCTTTCGCGTTATAGAATCCATAAATTCGTTGCAAATAAGGAAATTCAAGAGTAGGAACACTAGCCGTCCAGTCGCCACCATCAGATACCACGAGTTGTGGACGAGGGGCAAAAGTAGCAGCTAGCTCCGCATTACAGGTTCCTCCTGCAGAAAGTTGAATGGGCATTCCGCTTTCACACGGACAGCCACCGTCAAAGTGAGAAGCAAGGCTCACCACGGGAGCAGAAGCAGTAAAACGATCATCTAATACACTCAACAAAACAGTATGAGTGCCCCCTCCTGAACCACCATTTGTACCGATACGACTGGTATCAATATCCTTACGGGAAGCAAGCATAGACTCAAGAATCAACAAGCCATTCATTGCCTGAATAGTGTGCGCCGCACTACTACGATGTGCCGCACTGCCAACTTGTAAAGCCGACTCTCCCCATCCGAACAAATCATAATCCACACAAATAGCTCCCATACGTGCTAAAGTGCCCATACGTTGTTGCTGGTCCTCACGATAACGTCCGCCACCAAAATGTCCGTTAGGACAAATAATCAACGCATGTTTTCCTTTTGATTGAGGTGTGTAGATAGAACCGCAAACATATAAGCCGGGAAGTGTTTCAAGTGCAAAATTCTGCACTGTATAGCCATCAAACTTACGTATCTTCGAAAGAATAGGTTTGGATTTAACACATTGAGCTAGTAAAGTGTCGATACCCAAACGTTGACGCACTTCTTTTTTCAAAGAATCAACGCGAAGTTCAAAAGCCTGTCGATCTGCATAAAGAGTATTCAAATAAGCCAGCATCTTTTCTCCGTCTGCATCCGTACGACGTGGATATTCATACGCTTTTAGCTTATACATATTTCCTTTCTGTTTGACAAATTTATAATCGAAAGGTGCCAATACATTCGTCAGGGATTCTTCTACAGAATAAGGACGAATACGAAAGTCGGCATAAGGCAACACTTTTCCCACTGTATCAATATCATATTTCAGGCGGACTCCGAAACGGTTTTGAATATCCGTCAGTACTTCATTCAAGGGACGGGCAAATTCCGTCTCGTATGTTTGTGTCTGCGCTTCAGCCGAAAGAGATGCGGCAAGAAGCATGGTAAAAAGGATTCGTTTCATTTTTAATTATTTGATTCTAAGTAAGTCATCATAAAGACATCAGATGCAGAGCAGGATTACATTTTAATCTCTTCACCATTGACGATCACATCATCCATCGTGATACGCTCACAATTTTCAAAGATACATTTCTGTTTTCCTCCCTGAATATGAATATCACGCAAAACAATGTCAGATATCGGCGCTTCTTCCAAACCCACTATTTTGATTGGAGTCTTTACATCTGTCACAGTCATTCCACTGATATGTACGTTACGGAAGATCGGAGTGCGTTCACTCTTTGGTTCCGCAGGCATTTTACTATATTTCAAATTCAGCACGACTGCTTCCTGTTTAATATTACTCATAACAACGTTGCTAACGCGAATGTCTTCAACGACTCCTCCCCTTCCACGGGTTGACTTGATGCGGATTCCACGATCCGTTCCGTCAAATACGCAATTGGAAATAGTCACTTTACGCACACTTCCACTCATCTCACTGCCGATAACAACGCCTCCATGGCCGGAAAGCATGGTACAGTTGGTTATGGTGATATTTTCGCAAGGTACTCCCAAACGACGGGCCTGCGCATCTCTTCCGGACTTGATTGTTATGCAATCGTCCCCCACTGATATATGGCAGTCACTGATATGCACATTGCGGCAGGATTCCGGATTAACCCCGTCTGTATTTGGTGAAGGGGCATTATCAATAGTTATCCCCTTTATTATTACATTATCGCAAAATTCAGGATTCACCGTCCAGAAAGGAGAATTGATAATTTTCACTCCTTCAATCTTTACTTTCTTACAACGAACGGGCTGGATAAACAGAGGACGGAAAAAGCGACGCTGCAACGTAGTTACATAATCCTTATTCGTTTCAGCATAAATCGCTGTCGTATCGTTTGCTGCATCCCACATCGGCTGATATTTATTTATATCACGCATGCCGTTATCTTTCAAATCAATCATGACACGAAAGAACTCCATCCACCATTTCTTTCCCTGTCCGTCCAAAGTTCCTTCTCCTTTGATGGTAATATTCTCGGCATCTACCGCATAGATCAAAGGCTGGAAACTTTTCATCATCACTCCTTCGTGACGAACCTCGACAAAAGGAAGATAGTCATCGAAGTTGTCAGAAAAGAGCAAAGTAGCTCCGGCTTCCAACTCCAGTGTAATGTTGCTTTTCAGATGAATACTTCCTGTCAGATAAGTCCCGGCAGGAAAGAAAAGAGTACCTCCGCCGCCACGGTTCAAACGATCAATCGTTGAATTGATTAGCTTTGTATTAAGAGCCTTACCATTTGCTTTTGCACCGGTCTTCAACATATCCACACGCTCGGCACGGAGAATTGTGGTTGCACAGAAGCAAAGAAAGACGAGAAAAGTTGTCCGTAAATTCATAATCGATATTATTAAATTATATTTCATCATTGTCTTCTAAAAAATCATGCTAATAGAATCTTTTTTTCTTCCCAATGTTTGAATACAATCATTAAAATGTTTTTTTCAAACATGCTATATG
>DXOJ01000722.1 GCA_019412865.1 Bacteroides sp.
GTAGGGAAGATATCAGAGAAGGAAGGAAAAATACTAATCAATAAAGGAAAAAAAATGGTAGAATGATAGATTTCTTCTTTCTTCTATTGAGAAAACAGGAATAGAGAAGCTCGTAGAAACCGAGAACTTCTCTATTCTTCTAATTATTCTATGATACGATCATTGGAGAAGGTATCTTGAATGGGAGCTTTACTTCGCCACGGTTTTAGTCAGTAATTGTACCCATGAGTATTTAGTGTTTTCTACCCAATTATCCGGTGAGACTTCGATAGTACCAGTTTTTGCTGTTATTTTTTGTATGCAAATCAATCCTTTCTTTCCATTGGCAGTTTTGAACAGGTAAACTTTATCTGCCTGAATAGCTAAGACTTCGGAGGTTGGATCTGCCAGATTTTCTATCGGAGTTGCATCTACTTGGGAGATTGCATTAAATTCTGATTGTGATAAAGAGGTTTCAGCAAATAATGTGTGTTGTAAACCATTAATTGTCATCAAGCCATAATCACTTCTTTTAGCAGGTGAAACAAGAGCTGGTACAGCTTCGCTTCCTGAAGGCAAGATAATATCTCCGAGTGAGAAATCGACTTCGTTTGTATATTTCATGGCATCAGCAGCCATATAGGTGCGTCCAAGAAGCCATGTTGCATAATAACAACCATAATAAGCTGAAGCTGTCTCTACTATTTCTCCATCTTTTCCGTAATCCGGATCGGAGAATAAAACAGAAGGAGTAATCTCTACCAATAAGTTACGTTGGTACGTATGGCCGTCGGTACCTAGAACGACTACTGTAATACAGGCATTCTCTTTTAAAGAAGTAAACTTGTAAGTTGGTTCGTAATTAGTCGTTCCGTCTGCAAATGACTGGGCAGTTTCTTCTATCAGACTTCCCTGCATTCCGGTTTTGGAGTCTGCCTGATAAATTTCAAAACTCATGATTTCTCCCTGTACTTTGACGGTTGCCGTGTATTCAGCAATCCCTTTCGTTAATGATATTCTATTATTCTGATCGACACCCGCAAATTCGATTTTGACAGGTGCTTCATAATCAACTTCATATTTATCTGCACAACCGAATAATCCAAATAAACTGATTGACAGAATTAATGCAATTATACTATTTGTTTTCATGACTTTATTTTTTTTAAGTAAACATTCTATTTAGATTAGTATCCTGGATTCTGGTAGATATTCGGGCAGTTATTAACTTCATCCTGTGGTATTGGAGCCAAGTTCATGCGCTCGTTATAGTTTCGTGTATCTAAAGTTACCCGTTGATATTCACCGTTAATTTTCTTTATTCCGACAGCCGGTAATCTCATTACATCTTTTGCTATCAGCCATCTTCTTATATCAAAGAATCGATGATCTTCAAAACAAAGTTCTACACGGCGTTCTTTGCGTATGCGTTCCCGAAGGGTTGCCTGATTATAATCTGCGGCCAGTAAGTCTGTCGTGATACCGGCACGGCGACGTATCCTGTTAAGCTGGGCTATTGCTTTTTCTCTGGCTGTATTCGTATCTTCAGCCTCATTCTCGGCTTCTGCATAATCGAGCAGGATTTCTGCATATCTCATCATTGGAAAGTCCATGTAAGTGGTACCACCTTTTCGATGATCGATACGGTCATCCAGGAACTTTGTCAGGAAGTATCCGCTTCCCCATCTATATGATTTTGACAGGTCTATTGCAGCTGGCTTACCGTTGACTAAAGGCCAGGTAGCACCATCACATAGAATACTCTGCGCCAAACGAGGATCCCTGTTAGCATAAGGAGAATTTACATTGTAACCGGAGTTTGGGTTGATGATGGCTTTCGTATTTGATTCGTAACCGAGAATGGGCTGTGATCCGTCGAGCATATCATAACAGTCTACCAGCCATTGGTTCGGACAAGTCAGTAGTTCTTTATTTACATTCCAGGGGTCAAAGGCAGGCATCATTCCGTAAAGGTCATTTGCCGGTGCACGGAGAAATCCCATGATTACCTCACCATTGGCACGGGTATTGAATAATCGTGTGTAGCTCTTTTCGGGAGTGGTCGGATCTTCATATAAACGATAGAAATCTCCATTGTCAGCATATTCAATCATATCGTAGGCAGCATCAGCCGCTTCTCTCCAAGTTACTCCGGACGCATTGTGTAAGGGACTTGCTGCATAAAGTAATGTGCGTGCCAGATAGCCTAGGGCTGCTCCCCGGGTAGCTCTTCCGTAATCTGCTGCATCGTATTTGTCGGGCAATACTCCCGGCTCTGCAAGTTCTTTGAATTCATTAGCAATCCAACGGACTGTGGTTTCTAACGATTCACGTTTGATTTCATCATAAAGCAACGGATCGAGTTCTTTGTCTCCGACTACTAATGCTCCGTAGAAACGAAACAGTTCGTGGTGATACAATGCACGTAGAAAGCGTACTTGGTTTTTCAGGGAAATCTTCTCTGCATCCTCCAATGGTGAACGGTCTACGTTGTTCAGGAATGTGTTTGCAGAACGGATGGCTTTATAGTAGAATATCCATGGATGGTCACCGCCAATCAAACCTTTGGAAGCATCAATTCCCCCTTTGATAAATTTCTCGAGTTCGGGAATAACTGCCCCTCCGGCACGGGTCGTATTTCCGGCTCCATCGTCTGTTGCGTTGTCAAGCATACAAGGTGAACCACCAATGTTTGCCAAAAAACCAAAACTGCCCAAGCGGTCTCTTCCCATGCGCATACGTGCATACAAGTCGTATGCAACTTTGCGGGTCAATGTAATGTCCGAATAAACTTTCTCTGTATCCGTCAGATCCAGTTCGGTTTCTTTCATCAGGCTATCTGCACTACAACTTGCAAGCAGGACAGCCGTTACAAAGGATATAAATAGTTTTCTCATAAATTATTCATTTCAAACATTAGAAATTCAGGTTGATACCAAAATTTATTACTTTTTGTTGTGGATAGAATTGTCCATTACTATTGTTCGATGATTCAGGGTCTACCTTCTTTACGTTGTCCCATGTAAAGAGATTGTAGGCATTCGCATATACTCTAAGTGAACGTACTCCGAATTTTTTCAATAGTTTGCGAGGTATAGTGTAACCTAACTGAATGTTTTTCAAACGTAAGTATTTGGAGTCTTTCAACCAATAGTCAGATTTATAATAATTAGGATGCGCGGCAGTGGCTGCCTTAGTGAAACGTGGGTACGTTGCTGTTGCTGCTGTTTCCGGTGTCCATCTTCCGATATGCTCTTCGTAATAATTACCCCAGAAATTATCCCATGCAATATCCTGTTGCAGATAGATGGATGAACGGGCAGCTCCCTGAAGCAATATACTAAAATCAATTCCTTTCCAGTTCAAACCGGCAGCAAGAGAGAAAGTCATTTCGGGTACCGGATTATAGCCGATAGGAGCTTGGTCGTTAGAATCGATCACTCCATCATGATTCAAGTCTTTATATTTAATATCTCCAGGTCGGCTTACTTGTCCGAATTGAACGGGAGAACTTGCTATATCTTCATAAGAGCTAAAGAAACCGTCGGAAATATAGCCGATAAACTGTCCGATAGGATTTCCCGTTTGTGACATATAGGCATAGGGCTTTACAGATTCACTTTTCTCTACAATTTCATTGTGTGCATATCCATAAATCCCTTTTATGGAATATCCAAAATCTCCTTTTTGATCTTGATAGCCTATTTCCAGATCATATCCCTGATTTGTTACGACACCATAGTTTATGGGAGCCAATCCGTTTGAACCGGCTGCTTGAGAATATCTTTCCGGTTCACATAGGATATTACTACGACGTTCTTTAAAAAAGTCGATACTGGCAGATATTTTGTCTTTCAACCATTTGGTCTCAAGTCCTAAGTTGTATTTCCGTGCAACTTCCCATGTGATATTTTCATTGGCGCTTTTTCCTTGAATCAGACCTTTAATCGCAGGATTATGTGTCTCTCCAAAAGTGTAGCCTAGTCCTTCATCGTATCCTGAACGATAATAGTAAGAGAAACCTCCCAGCTTGTCATTACCAACTTCACCATAAGAGAAGCGTAGTTTAGTAAAACTTAAGATAGGGTTTTCTTTAAAGAAAGGTTCGTTAGTCAGTACCCATTCCACTGATGCTGCAGGAAAGAGCTGATAACGGTGTCCTTCCGCGAAACGGTTTGAGCCGTTATAGCCTGCGTTAACTTCGAATAGATAGCGATTCTCATAATCATAGTTAACACGTCCTACTAAAGCCTGATAGATATGAGGTACATAAGAATAGCGTCCACCGGGAGTGGAAGTGTAACTCATATTATAAAGTACCAATCCAGATATATTATGTCCGGAGAAGGATTGCTTATAACGAACTGCCGCTTCAGCATACTTCCGATGTGTAGCTGCCGTTTTATTGGTGGCTTTTGTTGGCAACACCATTTCAAGTCCTTGTTTATAAGTCCCGTTTACAGGATTATATTGATAGATATTGGGACGCTGCTGTATGCTTCGGTTATTGCTCCAGCCTGCATCGTAAGAGAATTTTCCGTCTATACTTAATCCTTTTAACAGTTTCCTTAGGTTATATTTAAAAGCAAAATCTGTCTCAAGTTTGTTATTGAAATTAAGAAAAAATCCTGAATAGCATAATGTCACGAGTGGATTCTGTCTCCATATACCATCGGCGGCGGCATAAGTTCCATTCGCATTTAAGATTGGGAATGCTTGAGGAGAATTGCGGTAGAACATGCCGAACAGACGCAGTGCTTCCTGTCCGTCAGCATCATAGCCATAGGGGCGGTTCTGACTTCCGAAACGATAAGCAAGATTCACGGATACCTTGAAATCTTCAGTTAGGTTGATATCGATATTCGAACGAGTGGTGAGCCTACTGTACTTATATTCCGAATTAGAACCTTCTTTGTATAAGCCTTTTGCTACATCGGGTGAGGCTGCTAAAAGAGCTTGTATTGTCTCATGTTCTTTAATTTTGTCTACGTCTGTCTCAAACATACCGGTTTGAGTGAAGTATCCAACGGAAACGAAGTAACGTACTGTTTTATTTCCGCCGGATAGGTTTACATTGTATTTCTGTTGGAGACCATTTTTCGTAAACATATCTACAAAGTCATTGTCCGGGTGTGTAAACGGGCTTTTCTTGGTACGATAGAGATAGTTGTCATATTCTGACAGGAAAAGACCGCGAGTATTACCTGTATCGGAAGGGTCAAAGCCATCATTGATAGCCCCCTCACGCATGAATCTTGAAACGGATTCTGCATTTAGGGTTTGAGATATACGATTGAAGGAAGTGACACCGAATTCAGATGAGAAGGATATTCGAGTCTCTCCTTCACGACCTCGGCGGGTAGTTACCAATATCACACCATTTGCTCCTCGTACACCGTATACGGCAGTTGCAGAAGCGTCTTTTAATACAGAAATGGTTTCAATATCATCAGGGTCGATTTGCGCCATAGGTCGTTCTACCCCGTCAATCAGTACTAAGGGGCTAGAGTCGTTCAATGAAGCACGACCACGAACAAACATCGTAGCCTGATCACCGCCGGGACGTCCGCTCTCTTGTCGGGTTACTAGTCCCGGGATGCGGCCACCTAAAGCGTTTGTGACACTTGATACAGGCATGCTTTTCAAGTCTTCAGTTCCGACATTAGAAATTGAACCGGTCAGAGATACTTTTTTCTGTGTTCCATATCCCACCACAACAACTTCATCTAATTGTGCAATGTCTTCTTCCAAGGTGATATTGATAAAAGGATGATTCTTTTTTATGGCAATAGATTGTTCTATAAAGCCGATCATTGAGATAAGAAGTGTTTGCTCTGCTTCGTTGGACAATGTAAGAGTAAATTTTCCATCCAAACCAGTCACTATTCCATTATTAGTCCCTTTCTGAAGGACAGTAGCGCCAATCATCTCCATTCCTTGGGCATCTTTAACAATTCCGCTAACTTTGGTTTGTGCACAGACATGCCAGATGGAGCTGGTTAAGCATATGAATAATATTATTATCTTTTTCATGTTTTCTATCTATTAAATAGTTTTGATGCCCGTTACCAACCTGGATTCTGTTGGATGGAAGGGCTTTCCTTGATTACTTTCAGAGGAATAGGATGATAATACATGTAATCTTTAAAATTGCGTGCTTCATCTACTGTAATGCGTGTATAATGAAGCCCGGAAGCATTTTCTTCTACTTTCATTCCGATAATAGGTTCTCTAAGTTGATTGCCATCCATCCAACGTCGCAAATCGAAGTAACGATGTTCTTCAAAACAGAGTTCGATACGGCGTTCTTGCTTCACTTTTTCCATAAAGTTGTTATCGGTCACCCCATTAAGAAATTTATCATTTGTTCCGAATCCTGCTCTGGTACGTATTTTTTGTACGGCTTCTATTGCTGTCAAACCATAGCCTTCTGGATCCGCATTCATGCCGTAAGCGTGGTGCATGGCTTCTGCGTAGGAAAGTAGGATATCAGATAAGCGAATCATCGGGAATAAGTGGAAAACGGTACCCACATTGGCCTGTCCGAAGTTCAGTGTTTTGTCCAGGAATTTAGCTAAGTAATATCCCGTATTGGTCGAACGGTTCTTCACTTGGTTGAGTCCGTCTATGGTTGTGTTATCACTAATTCGCGTATAAATGGTATTCTTTCCATAAACCGAACCGTCATATCCGATAATTGCTGTCAAACGCGGGTCTCTGTTAGTATACATGCTTGCACCGTCAGAAGAATGGGTATAATCGCTTCCATCTTTCATGGTAAATGCATCGATCAATTGCTGTGAAGGTACTGTACCTCCTCCCTGATCTTTTGAGATTGTAGGGGGATAATGTCTGTTTTCCAGACCATTGTCCTTAGCAGCTGTATAGAATAGGATATATTCCGGATTAGGATTGGCATTGATAAAGATCTTGTCGTACGTTTTAGCAGCAGTAAGAGCTATCAGATTATATTTTTTATTTCCATTCGGAGATATTGTTCCGTCTGCATTTAGATTGATTACATCTGCACAAGCTTTGGCTGCAAGTTTCCAACGTTCCGTCACATCCGAGCCGTCAGTATAGCCTAGTAGTGGATCGTTATTATCCGTTCTGTTGTAGAGTGGGCTTGCGGCATAGAGTAATGTCTTGGCTTTAATAGCAAGTGCCATTCCTTTAGTCATACGGCCATAAGAACCATTCCCACCTTCCGGATCAACTTTCAATACAGCGGCAGCACTCTCACATAACTGTACGATGTGATTGACGCAGTCTTTGAAAGAGTCTCTTGCCTTTGTCTGCAGTTCAGGATCGTCGACTTCGTAAATACGATCGACAATAGGAAAGCCTCCGTAGTGTCTTAACAGGTTAAACTCGAATAAGGCTTGTAAACATTCAGTTTCCGCACAATAGGTATCTTTAAATGTCTGGATGTCTTCTTCTGTCTTATTTTGTAACACCAAGTCAGCCTCACGCAAATATTTGCGGGCAAAAATGGCCTGTTGAATTCCCTTGTATGACTTATTCCAACATTCTTCAATCGGATTTGAAGAAGTGACATACCCACGAGACAACTTATGAATATCCGAATCTATGATTGTACTTATTCCATCATTGGTGGCTGCATCTAAAAGGGCATTTCCTACGTGGTTGAAGCCTTCGGGAATATATGCATACACCTGATTAATCGGTTTCAGATAGTTCTGTTCATTCGTAAAAATATCATCAGGCTGGGCCCAGTCATAGGGCATGTCATCCAGATAATCACAACCGGAAAATGTTAGTGTTGCGCTTATTGCCAAATAAATTATCGATTTTTTCATGCTATCAGAATTTTAAGGAACAACCTATACTCATGTTTCTCGTCAAAGGAGCTGCCAGTGAAGGAGCTTCAGGATCAACCCATTTATATTTTGTCCAGGTAATCAGATTCGTTCCGCTAAGGAAAAGTCTCAATCCCTTAAGATGGATTTTCTGTATCATTTTTGTAACCAATGGGGGGCAAATGATAATAAAGCTCATGCAGAAGAACTGTTTACGATTCAGGATGCCAACTGGGAATTTAACTTTATCGTTCATCCATCTGGTGATTATGTTTATATGATGGTACAGAATCAGCACTATATTCTCCGTTCAAATTATGACAGAGTTAACAAGCGGCTTACAACTCCGTATATCGTTTGTGGACAACCCGGACAAGCGGATTATAAAGATTTGGCAGGAACAAAAGCACGCTTGAATAAACCCGGACAGGGAGTCTTCGTATTTAACAAAGAGTATGAGGATGCGAATAAAGAGGATTGTTATGACTTCTATTTTACAGATCGTAATAATCACTGTATACGTAAATTGACTCCGGATGGAGTAGTCTCTACTTTTGCCGGAAGAGGAAGCACAGGAATGAATGTACATGCTAATGGATATGTGGATGGCCATTTACGTGATGAAGCACGTTTTAATTATCCTTATGCTTTAGCTTATGATGAAGATACAGAAACTTTTTATGTGGGTGATGTGAACAATCATCGTATCCGGAAGATAGCATTAGAAAAGATTCCTGAAGCGACAGAAGAACATCCGAAAGAGAGTCAACCGGAAGAGGGAGAACAATAACCGAATAAAAGAAAAAACACATGAAAATAAAGAATTTTATCACCATTTGTTTGTTACTGGTTTCTGTTGCCACTTTTGCGCAGAAAAAAATTGAAGTAACGGGAGTAGTGACGGATACGAATAAAGAGCCACTGGTCGGTGTCAATGTAACAGTAAAAGATCAGGCTGGCTTAGGAGCAATTACGGATATTAACGGACGTTATAAAATTAGTATTGAAGAGTTTTCAAGACTAGTATTCTCGTACATAGGTTTTGATAAACAGGAAGTATTAGTGAAAAGGCAGTAGGTAGTCAATGTAATTATGAAGGAATCTGAAGCAAGTGAGCTTGATGAAGTCGTTATTACAGGAACCGGTGCACAAAAGAAGTTAACTGTGACTGGAGCGGTGACTACCGTTAATGTAAATGATCTGAAAGCAAATCCGACAGCAAATCTTTCAAATGCTTTGGCTGGTAATGTGGCAGGTGTTTTAGCTATGCAGACATCCGGTCAGCCTGGAAAAAATACTTCGGAATTCTGGATTCGTGGTATTTCCACTTTCGGAGCTGATAACTCGGCTTTAGTGTTAGTAGATGGATTTGAGCGTAGTCTCGATGAAATTAATATTGAGGATGTTGAATCGTTTACTGTTTTAAAGGATGCTTCTACTACAGCAATTTACGGTCCTCGTGGTGCTAATGGTGTAGTATTGATTACAACAAAACATGGTAAAGCTGGTAAAACCAATATCAGTGCTAAAGTGGAAACATCTTATAACACACGGACTATCACACCGGAATTTGTAGATGGGTACACTCATGCTAGAATGATGAATGAAGCACGTATTACTCGTAATCAAGAACCGATCTATCAGAATGATGAATTGGAAATTCTACGTTTAGGACTTGACCCGGATTTATATCCGAATGTAGACTGGAAAGATGTATTATTGAAAGATGGAGCAATGACTTATCGTGCTAATGTGAATATGAATGGTGGTGGTAGTACAGCACGTTATTTTGTTTCGCTTAGCTATATTAGTGAAGAAGGTATGTATAAGACAGATGAAGCAGTTCGTAAAGATTATAATACCAATCCCGGTAGTCAACGATGGAATTATCGTTTGAATACCGATATTGACATCACAAAAACAACTCTTGTGAAAGTCGGTGTTTCCGGTTCTTTAAAGAAACGTAATGCCCCTGGACAAGGTGGAAATGTATGGGCATCGTTAATAAATCAAAGTCCGATTAGTATTCCAGTAATGTATTCCAATGGTTATGTACCAGCATTTGGAAAAGAAGATGATCGTTCCAATCCATGGGTATTGGCAACACAAACTGGATATTTTGAAATCTGGGAAAATAAGGTTCAGACTAATATTTCTTTAGAACAGAAGCTGGATTTTATTACTAAAGGCTTGCGTTTTGAAGGTCGTTTTGGTTTCGACACTAACAACACAAACGAAATTAGCCGTAAAAAAATGCCTCAAACATGGCGCGCAGAACGTTTTCGAAATACTGATGGGGAAATTACTTTTAAAGAACAGCGAACCGAAGAAAAAATGACTCAAAGCTCTATTTCAACAGGTAACCGGACTGAATTCTTAGAAGCAATTTTACACTACAATCGTGCATTCAAAGCGCATCACGTAGGTGGTACTTTAAAATATAGCCAAGATGCTTATCGAACCACAGTAGATATTGGTACAGATATAAAGAATGGCATTGCCAAACGTCATATGGGCTTGGCAGGACGTGCTAGTTATAACTGGAATTATCGTTACTTCATAGATTTTAACTTTGGTTATAACGGATCAGAAAACTTTGCCGATGGACATCGATTCGGATTCTTCCCCGCTTTTTCTCTGGCTTGGAATATTGCAGAAGAGAAATTCATTAAGAAACATCTGGAATGGATGAATATGTTCAAGCTACGTTACTCTTATGGTAAAGTTGGTAATGATAAATTAGGTGAACGTTTTCCTTATCTATATACAATTGCTAAGTCATATAAAGAAAATAATAAAGACGTGAACTTTCTTGGATGGAATTGGGGTGATTATGGTTATGGCAATTCTTATGATGGTATGGCATATACTCAATTAGCTTCTGAAAACGTTACTTGGGAAATTGCGACAAAGCACGATATAGGTGTAGACCTTTCTTTGTTTAATGATAAGTTTACAGCCACTGTAGACTATTTCCATGAACAACGCGATGGTATCTATATGGAACGTAAATATCTACCTGGCATAGTAGGAATTGTGAGAAGTAACCCCAAAGCAAATGTGGGTAGCGTACGTTCCCAAGGCTTTGATGGTCATTTTGCCTACAAACAGAAAATAAACAGAGTGAACCTCACGGTTCGTGGTAATTTTACTTATAGTAAAAATGAGATATTGGAGAAGGATGAAGAAAATACTGTTTATCCTTACCAGACAGAAGCGGGTTACCGTGTAAACCAAGCTAAAGGTTTGATTGCATTAGGTCTTTTTAAAGATTATGATGATATTCGTAACAGTCCTCAACAGACAGCATGGGGAAAAGTACAACCGGGTGATATTAAATATAAAGATGTTAATGGAGATGGTGTAATCAATGATGGTGACAAAGTAGCTATCGGTGCGACTACCAAACCGAATCTGATTTACGGATTTGGTATCTCTGCACAATGGAAAGGATTTGATTTCAATGTCCATTTTCAAGGAGCAGGAAAGTCTTCATTCTTCATTAATGGTTCTACGGTATTTGCCTTCAAGGATAGTCAGTGGGGAAATGTTTTGGGAAATTTAGTAGCTAATCGTTGGGTTGATGCAGACACAGCAGCTAAACTTGGAATTCCTGCTAATGAAGATCCGAATGCTTCTTATCCACGTCTTAGCTATGGTGGAAATGATAATAATCAACAAAAGTCCACTTTCTGGCTAAAAAATGGTTCATATTTACGTTTGAAGACTTTAGAAGTAGGGTATACATTGCCTAAATCAATTGTAAATAAGATTAAGTTCAATAATATACGTGTATTCTTTATTGGTACCAATTTATTGACATTCGCTAAATTTAAAGAATGGGATCCGGAATTAGGAAGTTCCACAGGGGCGGAATACCCACTGTCTAGGGTAATGACTTTAGGATTGACTGTTAATATCTAATCAATATGTGTGAAATGAAAAAGATATATAAGTTTTGTATAGGTGCCCTGTTAGGGACAATCACCGTTTCGTGTGTAGACCAGCTGGATTCGGATAAAAATTTTAAAGACCGTATGACGCTGGAAGATGTATTTACTAATGAAAAATACTCGGAAGAATGGTTAGCTCATGCTTATTCCTATCTTAAAGGAGAGAATATGGATGTTGGAACCAAAGATAATATACTGTGGTGTTTTGCCGATGATATTTATTTTGGTGACCGTGATATTTATAACACCTTTAAAACAGGGACTTATAGTGAAGGAGACCGACAATCATGGGGAGCCAGTTATAAAGGCATTCGTCAGGCATCCATTTTCATTCAAAATATCGACATGAATATGGAGTTTACAGAAGCTGAAAGAGCTGACCTGAAAGCACAAGCCCGTTTTGTACGCGCTTACTATTATTGGTTATTACTCCGTAAATATGGCCCTGTTCCTTTATTGCCGGAGGAAGGACTCGATTATACAGCCAGCTATGATGATTTGGCTTGTCAACGCAATTCCTATGATGAATGCGTAGAATATATCGAATCAGAAATGCGCTTGGCGGCTAAGGACTTACCTTTGGACAGGGGAGCGAATCATACCTCTCGTCCTACTAGAGGAGCCGCATTAGCAGCACGCGCAAAAGTTCTATTATACGCGGCGAGTCCTATTAATAACCCTCGTCCTGAAGATACCGAAAGATTTACAGATTTGGTAGATCATGACGGAAGATGTTTGTTAGCACAGGAATATAATGAATACAAATGGGCCAAAGCCGCTGCAGCAGCAAGAGACGTTATGGAACTCCCGGGAAGCAATTATGGACACCGTTATGTGTTACACACTGTGAAGAAAAGAGATGAAGCCGCTGCAGGTTATCCGAAGACACTTCCTCCTTATTCTGATAATGATTTTGAAAATGCTGATTGGCCAAATGGATATCGGGACATTGACCCCTTTGAATCCTATCGACAAGTTTTTAATGGAGCCCTGTCTATGTTTGATAATCCTGAACTTATTTTTAGTCGTGGACAAAATCAGGGTGACCGCAATCTTGCAGATATGGTATTACATCAATTGCCTACCAGTGCCAATGGCTGGAATACACATGGTATGACACAAAAGATGTGTGATGCTTACTATATGTATAATGGCTCTGAGTTTAACAGACAGACATTTTTGGACACTTGCCAAGTTGAGAACCGTTTTGTGTCTGAAAAGGAAGGGAAGGCAGGAACATATCCTTATTTAAAGAAAGGAGTATGGAAAGAGTATGCATGGCGTGAACCACGCTTCTATGCTTCAGTTGCTTTTAATGGTTGTGTATGGCCTCTATTGAATAATTCAACGCTTAAAGATCCTAAACCCGTAGAGCAACAGGTATTTTATTATCGTGGTAATGGTAATGGATATACTAACTCCAATTTTTGGCTTCGCACTGGTATTGGAATCATGAAATTTGTTCATCCGGACGATACCTCTGCGGCAAAAGGTAATAAGGACTATGTCAAACTAAAAACGGAACCTGCTATTCGTTTTGCTGAAATCTTATTGATTTACGCTGAAGCTTTGAATGAGTTGGAAGATGGCTCTTCATACGACATTCCATCTTGGGATGGCTCTGCCAGTTATTCTGTCAAACGTGACATAAATGAAATGAAAAAAGGTATTCGTCCTGTTCGTTGCCGTGCAGGGGTTCCCGATTATACATTGCCAGAGTATCAAGACCGGAATGTATTCCGTAAGAAATTGAAGCATGAGCGACAGATAGAGCTCATGGGAGAAGGACATCGTTATTTTGATCTCCGCAGATGAAAAGACGCTCCGATTGAAGAGTCAATGGAAATATATGGTTGTGATGCTCTTATGACTGAAGAAAATAGAGCAGCGTTTCATTCACCAATTGTAGTCAATGAACTTCCAACTGCTTTTTCTCGCAAATTATATTTCTGGCCTATCAGTCATGAGGAGTTGAAACGCAATAAGCTGTTGACACAAAATCCGGGTTGGACATACAATGATTAATTTTAAAATGATATAAGTATGAAAATTATATATAATTGTTGGTTTGCATTATGTATGTTGCTCTTGATCACTTCTTGTAATGATGAGTGGAAAGATGAGCAGTATCGGCAATATATTTCTTTTAAAGCACCTATAAAAGATAAAGATAATGGGGTAACTCCAATATATGTGAGATACAACCCTGATGGAAAAGTACGCTATCAGTTACCGGTTATAGTTAGTGGGTCAACTACGAACGAACAAGATATAGATGTCCATGTAGCACTATATGAGGATACCTTGGAAATATTAAATAGAGAACGTTTCAGCGGGCGTACAGATTTATGGTATACGCTATTGGAGGAAGATAAATATGAATTCCCGGAAATAGTTCATATTCCTGCAGGAACATGTGTGGAACAACTAAATATTGATTTTGATTTGAGAGGAATCAATATGACAGATAAATGGGTGTTGCCTCTAACTATCGTTGATGATGCTTCTTATAATTATCAAGGTCATCCACGTAAAAACTATGCAAAAGCATTATTGCGTGTAATTCCTTTTAACGATTATTCCGGTTCATATAGTACAAGTACAATGGAAGTGTATATTCGAAATGCAAATGGAAGTACTGATAATAAACCGATGGTAACCAATAATCGTACAGCATATGTGGTAGATAATAATACTATTTTCTTTTATGCCGGTTTAATGAGCGAAGATTTATCAAGAGATGAACGGGAGCTCTATAAAATATATATACGCTTCAATGAAGACAAATCATTGAGTATGTGGGCAGATGATGAAGAAAAGATTGGATTTAAGCTATACGGTACTCCTGCTTACAGTATAACGGAAACTATGGATGCTACACGACCTTATCTAAAACATCGTTATGTTTCATTTACTATTGAATATGATTTTAAAGATGTAACTTCTCGAAATCAAGAAGTTCTTTACAAAGTTAAAGGTACAATGCTACTTGAACGAAACCTTAATACCCAGATTCCTGATGAGGATCAACAAATTGAATGGTAAACAATAAAAATTGTCTAACAATGAAATTGTAATCGACTTACAGATTAAATCACCACAATAATTTATATTCAATATAAGATCAATAATAAACAGCCTGCCATTGTC
>DXOJ01000723.1 GCA_019412865.1 Bacteroides sp.
GCCATATAGAATATTAGTGCGCGGAGAAGAGTATTATGAAACAGGGGCTGTTTCTGAATTGGAAGAAGATTCGCCCGGTGAATGGACTGCGACAGTAGAGGGTACGGTGAATTATAACGTAGAGATATCTATGGACGGAAAAGAAATAGAGACTTGGTACTGTGATTGTCCGTATGATGGGGAAATTTGTAAACATGTAGTAGCCACCTTACTGGCAATTCGTGATAATGAGAAAAAGGTGAGTCGCAGTGCCTTTTCCAAGATGAAAGCAAAGGTAGAGGAAGCCGTTGTTTTAGAGGAGACCAAAGAAGCGGTCAAGGCTTGTCAGCCCTATGTGGAAATAGGACAATTATTGTCATTCGTTAAACCACAAGAACTTTCACAATTTATATATGAATATGCCTCTATGCATCCGGAGTTTAAAACAGCCCTTTTGAATCGTTTTATAGCTAAAGAGTTGTCTGTAACGTCAAGGGAAAAGAATTATAAAGCAGAGATTCAAAAAGTGTTTGATAGCTCCAATTATAGTAAAAAGTCTCGTTATCGCAATCGCTACGATGATTTTGAGTGTGATTGGGAAGCTGTTTTCAATCAGATGGATCTTTTCTTGGAGAAAGCGGATTTCTTTCTGAAATTGGGAAACATAGAAAGCACTGTCGCTATAGCTCTTCAAACGCTTCGTTCAATCGGTGAAAATTATGATGATGAACTTTTGTATAATGATGATCTCTGCCCTTCTGATTATTGTGAACAGGCAGGAGATTTGTTGGTAAAAGTAATCGAGCATCCTAAAATTACTCAAAAGCAAAAGACAGAAATTCTTCAGGAACTGGGGCAGATTGCTAAAATATCTATTTATCGTGATTATGACCTTTATGATATAGACGAATTGCTGATGCAAATAAATCTTTCCATTCAACCGGCAGAAAAAGCATTGGAATTGATTGACAAACTCCTGGAAGAAAGAAAAGATACTTACGACTTATATCAAATCGTTCTTCGGAAAGTCAATCTGTTAACCGAATTGCATGAAGAGCAAAAAGCGGCTGATACGATTCGTCAATACCTTTATTTAACTGAAATTCGAAAAATGGAAGTAGATAAATTGATTGCCTGTTGTCAATATGATGAAGCTATCCGTTTGCTGAATGAAGGAATAGAGATTGCGGAAAAAGAAGAACATATCGGAACCATAGATGAATGGTTGAAAACTAAATTGATGATTTACGAGATGACTCATCGAACTTCCGATGTCATCGATACATGTCGTTTATTGTTTGTGTCAGGTAGGGATAAGTTAGAATATTATAGGAAACTTAAAACTCTTGTTCCGAAAGAAGAATGGAAGAGCTTTCTGGATGCAATGATGGAAGATACTCATTTTAGTGAATATTTTTCTTTTGGCGCGAATGATGAGGCTGAAATTTATGTGAAAGAAAGGGATAATGAGCGTTTGTTCAAATTGCTATCATCAACCAGGTATCATCAACTGGAAGCATTGATGAAGTATTCTTATTATCTGAAAGACACTCATTCGGAGCAATTGATTGCTATATATACTTCTTTGTTGAATGATTACGCAGAACAGAATATGGGACGGACTCATTATGAATATATAGCACAAGCGTTGTTGTGTGCAAAGAAACTTAATGAGGGGCAGGCAGCAGTGAAAAGGTTGGTTGCAGAGTTCCGGATAAAATATAAACGTCGTCCGGCAATGATGGAAGTATTGTCGAGGTTTTAAAAATACTTTATTATAAGTTTTTCTGTATCTCTGTTGTTTGGAGATAGCAAAGTTCGTACCTTTGTAAGGTTATCAAATAAGCTTGATTATGAAAAAGTCTATAAAACGTTTACCCAAACGTACACAGGAAGAATTGACAGTCTTGCTGGATTTAGTGCGTAAAAGCATCGAAAATTGTCAGATGGTTATCCTGTTCGGAAGTTATGCAAGGGGAAACTATGTTTTATGGGACAGTAATATCGAATTTGGTGTTCATACTTCCTATCAGAGTGATTACGATATTCTTGTCGTCGTGACCGGACAGACTAAATATGTGGAAAGAAAATTGCACCGTATTACGAATCAATATCATGATTTGTTTGCTGGTCGTCGTCATGCTTTTCCACAATTTGTTGTAGAACATATTAATACCGTAAACCGTAATCTGGAAGTCAGCCAGTATTTCTTTACGGATATAGTAAAGGAGGGTATTATGCTTTATAATAGCGGCAAACACGAATTGGCTAAACCACGGAAGTTGAGTTTTAGGGAGATTCGGGATATTGCACAAAAAGAATTTGATAGATTATATCCTTATGCGTGTAATTTTTTTGACTTAGTGAAAATATGTTTGTCCAAAGAAGATTATAACTTATCCGCTTTTTTGCTTCATCAAACTTGTGAAAAATTATACTATACTATTCTGATGGTCTTTACGAACTATCTTCCAAAGACTCATAAGGTTAAAGAACTTGGTGGGATGGTGAAGCGTTTCTCACAGGAATTGACAACAGTCTTTCCTCAAAATACAGGTTCAGAAAAAGAATGTTTTGATTTGTTATGCCGTTCTTATATTGAATCCCGCTATAACAAAGATTTCGGTATCTCACAAGAACAATTGGAATACCTTATTTCCCGTGTTGATATTCTGCGAGATGTTACTGAACGCTTGTGTAAGGAGAAAATTGCGGAATATGATACAATGACGGAATCTGTTGATACTATAGTTTGAAAGCAGGTCATATGTCGATACAAAATGCCAATCATCATCACGATAGATGAAGGCAAAATTCTTTATATGATTATCTTTTTTATCTCCATTATGCTGGCTTAAGGGCATCGAAGGGACTTGAAAGAGTAATCTATCATCGTTTCCGTTTAAACATAGGACAAGATATTGCATAATCAGGAGTAGGCCGTTTAGGGATATTGGGACGTTGTAGGCCGCAATTAGCTAATCCATTTTTATTAGCCCAACTAAGATTATACTCGCAATTAAAACAAGTTTTTTTCAGGGTATTATCTTCAATCTCAATTTGTTCTGTTTGAATAGATTGACGATGCTCTTTTTGCTCACGAAGTTCCGTTTTACAAAGTCTATACTTTTGCCCATTATTTTCAATGAGTATGGGAGTTGATGAGGTAGGGGTTTCCTTTACTGCACAACACGAATATCTCAAATTACATTGTTGGCAATCTGTTTCAGATGCTACCTTGACAGATTTTCCTCTACTCCGATAAATCGATTCTATTTCGTTAAAATAGACTTCATTGTTAATCCATCTTCTATCCGCATTTGATGATAGAAGAAATTGCTCTAATGTTTCTAAAGTCTGATTGGAAAGATCAACTTCAAGACAAGTCAGATTATGATAGTCTATATCTTGCTTATGTTGCACTTTATAATTAAATACGAACTCTATCAGGTATTGTTTATTATCATGGGTTGTGGCAATCACATCGGGTTGTTTGTCTTCGCGCTCAAAACGACTATCGATTTTTACATCAACAAATTCAATATCCTCCTCCTTATATATACCATAATAAGACGGCGCATGAATCCGCTTCTTTGTTTGTATAATTTGCTCTGCCAATTTATACAATATAACCATGTAACATATTTCAAGACGGGCTCCTCGGGTATCACTATGATGGGCAAATCCATGTTCTCTTTCATCACCATGTCTGGCAAGTAATTTTTCATGGCAATTCGGGCAAGTACATTCACAACGTAAACCTCTTGATACACTATCAACATGTACCATTTTCCCCTCGGTATTTTCAGCCCAAGAAAAGACATACTCTTTTTTCATATTTGCTACTTACTATAATTTTTTATTATTATACAACAACTCTAACATTTCCTCCGCAATCACACTCTCTGAAATCCTTATCGCATTATCCTCTTCCGTATTATAACCGAGGTAATTCACACTTCCATACCATATTAATGATTTATCAATAACTGTAATATGTAAGGACAAATTCTCTTTGGCAATTACTTTAACCCCAATCCTTTTCAATAATTCATCCTTTTCTGAATGGCATTTTACGAATACTATAATTTGAACGCCTCGTAAGGTAAGTTTTTGTAGCATATCAAGCGTGGGAGTCCGTATGCTAAACCACAATTTGGAAGAGGATATTACTACCGATTTACGAGTACATGATAGGTCGGAAAGAAATGGCTTTAAGAAATTCATTCCATTAAATATGATATCTGGAGAATCGTGGAAAAGATTTGTCGGATTAATTGTACTCAATTTATAGCCAACCGCTGCATATCCTTTCAATCTCCGTTTATACATGGTGTCACATAAGGACAGATGAATGTCAATGTAATCATAAATAATAACATCTTTCTTGCCTGGATACTCACGGTGCAAACGACCTGCATATTGTGCTACGATGCCTTTCCACGAAACGGGCAAGGCGAGAAATAGCGTATCAAGACGAGGATAGTCGAAGCCTTCTCCCACATACTTGCCTGTAGCAACGATTGCAAGAAGTTCTGTTCTTGGAATATTTTGTAAACGTTCCATTTTCAAGCGTTTTTCTTTTACTGATTCTGAGCCGACAAGCGTTATTACATTCTTGCATTTTGAAGTAAGCATGGTTGCTAATATTTCCACATGAGAGGTCAGATTTATCAAAATAATAGGAGAACGTCCATCTTGTAATGCTTTACATACATCATCTATGATGCGTGTGTTCCGACAGATGTCATTACTCATTCCTTGTATGGTTTGAGTATATGTTTTCTTATCATCCGTCAATTCCCGATAATTTGTAAAACGAGGTATAAGCAACCGTTCGAATGTTTGCGAAGCCATCTGTGTTTTTGCATCAGCAGAATAACGGATAGGACCACATTGCATAAAGATAATAGGTTGATGTCCGTCTTTGCGAATGGGCGTTGCCGTCAGTCCATATACATAACGGGCGTTTGAGTACTTCAATATCCGTTCGAAATTTACCGCTGAAACATGGTGACACTCGTCCACTATCACCATGCCGTAATTTCGGATAAAGGGTTTTATATCATTTTCTTCAAAACAGGATTGCATCAGGGCAATATCTACCATACTATGTAAATTGTTTCCTTTGGAATCCAAGGTCCCAAAAGGAGAAAATACTTTTTTGCGTCCACGTTTGTGTGGTGTATCTTCTTGTTTGTAATCTATCATCAAGTATTCTTCCAATCGGGTTTTCCATTGCTCGAGCAGGGCTTTGGTATGTACAAGAATAAGTGTGTTTACTTTGCGCTCCACTATCAATCCGATAGCCGCTACGGTTTTTCCAAATGCTGTAGTTCCATATAATACGCCATTGTTGTGTGGTATCAAATTTTTTATAGCTGCAACCTGTTCTTCACGTAACTCCCCTTTGAATTGAACAGAGATTGGGGTGCCAAATTCCGTTTGATCGTTCATGCGATAAGAAACATGGTTTTCATCCAACAAATTAGTAATAGCATCCTCACATCCACGAGGTAAGGCGATGTATTTACCCGATGGCTCTGCACATGAAATAATGCGAGGTACATTATATGTAGATAACCTCATTCCCAATTTTGCATAGAATTCTGGATTTTTGAAAGAGGCAATGCGTTTTAAGTGATTAATCGCCTTTGCAGAAAGATCTTCCAAAGGAATATAAAGCATATTGGATTTTATGAGAAGTAGTTCCTTGGGGAAATCTTCTTTTGCTATCTTTTGTGCCGATGGTGTTTCCCAAGGTTTGGCTTCGCTTGTAGTTGACAAATCTCCAAGTTCTGATGTTATTCCATGCTTCAATAAAATCCTATCAACCAATATTTCTGAAACTTTTTGCACACCCACCAAATACGTCCATTGGTCTTCATATGGCATAAAGTTTTCGTCGACGAATACACTGTTCCCTTCCTTTCGAGCTTTGCCTTGTAGGGGCAATGCGACCAAATTTCCGAAACCACCTTCTGGTAATCTGTCTTGATTTGGGAAGAACCGGTCGTATGACTTGAAGGTCATCCGTCCATTTCTTTCCATAGCTTCTGTTAATATGGTATTGCCTAATTTCCTCGCCTTACTTGCTTCCAAAGATGTTTCAAAGAATATCCAGACATGTGCACCGTTTCCCGAGCGTGAACGTTCAATGGCATGTGGAATCTTCCATTCCTTACAAACATTTATATAGGATAATACATCATTTTGATAGCCATGCTCGCATGATTTATCATCAAAGTCGGCACAAAGGAAGTTACATTTGTTGTCCGGGAGGATAGCATATACTCCGATTACATCGCAACCATCAATATCCTTACCCTCAAGATGTCTATAAACATCTTCATAACTCAACTCCTTAAAATGGCGATTAGGACATTCGGTACATTTATATTTCCTTTTATCACATAATTGTCTGTTCCATTCATTCAAACATACAGGTTGGTAACCAGATTTTCCACTATTCTTGCTATACCATCTTCTTGCAAAAATATCTTTCCGACCATGGAATAACTCTCTAAACAATGCGACCTTTTCTTCCAAAGACAAATGAGTGGTTACAATACTTTTTTGTGGCTTATCCTCTATATGTAGTTGCATCTTTAGATGTTTGATTTCATCTTTTAAGACTTTGTTTTCCTCTTGGAGCCGTATATTGTCTTCAAAAAGTTCTTCGTATGTTGGGTTCTTCTTCATGGTAGATAAAATCTTGCAATCATATTTTCTGCTGAACTTAGAAATAAGTCGATATAGCATAAAGCGGAACATTTGTCATCCAGTCCTGCTCTCGATAATCCGACATGGAGAAACGCAATCCGTGCATACCTGGACGAGAAGCCACAAAGGTGGAAAGTGATTTGGCACGGAGATTCTCTTCTGCCTTTGCCTCTATCGGAACGATTTCACCACCATGTTGAATCAGAAAATCTATCTCTAATTTCGCATCGTTACTATAATAGAAAACAGAAGTATCGCGTGTCGCTACTAATTGGCTCATCACATAATTCTCCGTAAAGGCTCCCTTTGATTCCTCCATGCCGTTTTCAGCTACTAATAGCTTTTCCGGTGGGGTTTCGCTCATGGCTCCCAACAAGCCACAATCTAAAAGGAAAAGTTTGAAACCGGAAATATCCACATAGAATTTTAAGGGCATCTTAGCTTCGTTCACCCTTTCTGCCTTATAGACCAAACCGGCATCCATCAGCCATTGGATAGCTATTTCAAAATCTTTAGCTCTACCTCCCGGTTTTGTCACACCATAGATGAATTTCTTATTTTCTTTCACTAATTGTGAAGGCATGGATTGCCACACCATATTGATACGATTGGATTCCGAAGTAGGCACGTGCTTCGATATATCTTTTTGGTAAGTGTAAAGAATATTGTTTTGGACTTCTCTCACCTTAATGGCATCATTGGTTTCAATGAATTTCATGACTGATTCGGGCATACCCCCTACAAAATAGTATTCGCGCAACGCCTTGACGTATTCGTTTTTAAGTAGTTTTATCGTTATCCAATCCTTGGAACGAAGAATATCAACCATTTGTTTTTTGCCTTTTGCTAATAGGAATTCATCGAATGTCATGGGGTAGATATGCAGAATATCGACCTTCCCAACAGGGAACGATTCACCTCTATGCATAGTAATACCCAATAACGACCCTGCAACCGCCACATGATATTGGGGGGCATTTTCGCAGAAATATTTCAAAACTGACAATCCGCGTGGCGATTCTTGGATTTCATCAAGGATAATCAATGTTTTACCGGCTTCTATGCTTTGCTCTGTGATGGCACCTATTGCAAGGATGATACGTTGTATATTATAATCTTGCATAAACAGATTCTTTGCCAATTCATTATCATCGCAATTGATATAAGCTACATTAGCAAATTCTTGTTCTCCGAATCTTTTAAGAATATAGGTTTTGCCAACCTGACGTGCACCTGATAAGATAAGGGGCTTTCTACCTTCCTTGTTCTTCCATTCCTTGAGCTGCTCTATAATGTTTCTATACATGGTAGTCTATTATTAAATTTGATGTCTAGTACAAATATACACTTTTCCTACCGAACTTTTACTCTTGAATCACATTTTTCTTACCGAATATTTTGCTGCTAAATACGTAAATCCTACCGAATATCAAAAAGACTATTACTTTTCTACCAAATTTTCTTTGTTTTTGTAGTCTGAATTCTGGCAAAAGAACGCAAGAAAACATGGAACGAAAGAATGGATTATTTTTCTGATAACTAGCAAGTTGAATTTTTCGTAGTGAATAATGTGTATCAGAGGTTATGCAAGGGGAAAATCGCGGAATATGATACGGGGTGGAATAGTTGCCTTCAGTGAAATAAAGAGGTGTCGCATTTATGAATTGAATTCAGTTTACGCAACTCTATGAAATAAAAAACAAAATATATCTGTCATCTGTCACGGATTATAATCTAACTTGCAGAGTATAAGAACTTAATAGCGTGACAGCACAAGGTGACAGCAGTGTGATAGCAATAATGCTGTCACCCCCCAAAAAGAGATCAAAGATACTGTTTGGAATTTGATAGTATCAGCTATAGAAAGAGATAAGTCGTTCAATTTATTATCCCCGTACTTATGAATTGTGCCCTGCCTTTAAACTAACGGTTTCAAGGCGTGAAACTGTTGGTTCTGCGGTTTGAAACTTTAGTTTCATACGCTTGAAACGTAACTACTCAGGTATAAAGTCATATTGATACTTCTCACTGTTCAAGAACAGCAA
>DXOJ01000724.1 GCA_019412865.1 Bacteroides sp.
GTGTGTCGACAAATTATATTATAATGAAGACGGAACTATACGAATGGTTCGTCAAACCTCAAATTAAATCATAATTTATGAATTACAGAAAAATCTTTTTAGCCATGTCTATGGTGGCTGGCTTGATCGCCGGATGTTCTTCGGACACTCCGGATGAGTATTGGAAAAATGAGGAACCGGGTGTTTTGCTTACTCCTCCCGCACCCGAACAAACGGAAGAGGAAGTGCCTGAAACACCAGCTGCAGTAAAGCATAAGACTTTTTCCGGGCAGGTGATGTGTGGTTATCAGGGATGGTTTACGGCAGAAGGGGATGCAGTTGGAAAAGGCTGGCAGCATTTGTATCCTACAGGTTACAATGAATTTAAACCGGGGTATTCCAGTATTGAGTTTTGGCCGGATATGAGCGAGTATACAAAGAAATATCCGACAGCTTTTAAGCAACCTGACGGACAGACCGCCTACTTTTTTAGTTCGGCTGATTACGAAACGACTGACCTGCATTTTAAATGGATGAAGCAGTATGGAATTAACGGAGCTATTATCCAACGTTTTAAAAGTACCATTCAAGGTCGTCCGTGGATGGAGGAAATTATCGCAAATGCGATCAAGGCTGCCGAGAAATATAATATTGCTATCATGCTTGAATATGACTTGAGCGGGTTAGAACAAGGAGAGAGCCTTGATTACATTATCAATGACTGGAAAAGACTAAACGACAGATTCCACTTTACAGATCCGGACAAATGTCCTAATTATTTATGGGAAAAGGGACGTCCTCTTGTCGGTTTCTTTGGTATTAGTCTGAATAATGGCAAATCCAGCACGCCGGAACAGTATCTGGAGCTGATGGATAATATGGAAGGTCGTGACGGAGTGAAAGGAGAGCTTTCCTATCTGGCAGGGAGTGGCTATGCATGGCTTTCTTCCGGAAGTGATGCAAAACCGTTCAGTCAATGGGAAAAAGTCTTTAAACGTTGTGCGGTTATATCACCATGGGCGGTAGGTCGTTATAGCGATGTAAATTCTTTCCTTAATAAAAAGGAGATAATCGAGAGAGATGTTGCCTGGTGCAAAAAGAATCATAAAGTATATGCTCCGGTGGCATTCCCTGGTTTCTCATGGAGAAATACCCAAACCGTATTCGAGAACAATGGGACAAAGATTACGTTGCCGGCCAGGGATGTTTACGATCAGGTGCCTCGTTTGAAGGGGACTTTCTTTTGGAGACAGTTGGCATCATACAGGGAATGGGGAGCAGATGGAGTGTTCGTAGCTATGTTTGATGAAATAGATGAAGGTACAGCTATTTTTAAATGTACTCATAAGGATGTGACTCCGATCAATGTTTCGGCAATTAATCCGCAGGGACAGTTTCTTAGCTATGATGATGATTTGAATACCGGATATTATATATTCCTGGCTGGTGAAGCTGGTAAATGGTTTAAGGGAGCGACCGGGTATACCCAAACAAAACCAGCTTACAAGGAGCCGGAAGCAATAGACTAATAGATACCTAAAATTTAAAAATATGAGGACATTAAATCAACTTATTTTTCTTATTGCAGCTCTTTTATTCACACTTTCCGGCTATGCGCAGAACAAAAGCATTACGGGTAAAGTGACGGACGAAAGCGGAGAAGCAATTATTGGTGCCAATGTAAAATTGATTGGCAGTAATTCCGTCGGAGCAATCACTGATTTGGACGGCCAATTTTCTTTGAGTGTACCCAATGCCGGTACATTGGAAATATCGTATATCGGTTATGCGGCAAAACGTGTTTCAATAGGTAAATCAACTATATACAATGTTATTCTAAATGAAGATTCCAAAGCTTTGGATGAAGTGGTAGTGGTAGGATATGGTACACAGAAGAAAGTAAATTTGACGGGGGCTGTTTCGGCAATCAATAGTGATGAAATGATTGCTACTAAAAGTCAGAATGTGCAGAATATGTTGACGGGTAAAGTGCCTGGTGTGCGTGTGATACAGAAGACATCAGAACCAGGCGAACTGACCAATCAGTTTGATATTCGTGGCTTTGGTGCTCCGCTGATTGTGGTGGATGGTGTGCCCCGTGACAACTTCGAACGTATGGACCCGAATGAAATAGAGTCGGTTTCCGTATTGAAAGATGCTTCTGCTGCTATTTATGGGGTACGTGCTGCTAATGGTGTGGTTTTGATTACGACTAAACGAGGTGAAAAGAACAAAGCTAAGATTGAGTATAATATGTACTATGGCATCCAGACACCAGCGGAGATTTTACAGCCGGTAGGTTCGGTAGACCGTATGATTTTATTTAATGAAAAATCTATGCGGAATACGACAAATCCGCAACATAAATACACACAGGAAGAAATAAACGCCTATCTGAATGGTGACAAACATTCGACCGACTGGTATGGTGCAGTGATGAATAATACAGCTCCGCAGCAGCAACATAATGTGTCTATTAGTGGTGGCAGTGATAAAATGGACTATTATATCAATTTGGGATATACAGATCAGGAAGGCTTCTTCAAAAAGAACGCGATGGGTTACAATCGCTATAACTTGCGTTCTAATGTAACGGCACAGATTACTAAAAACTTGAAGGCTTCTGTAAGAATCAATGGTATCCTGGATAAAAAACAACGCCAGCAAATAGCTACTTTCGAAATTTATAAAGCATTGTGGCGTTCTATACCGGATGAACCGGTCTATGCTAATGATAACCCCGAGTATTATTGGAAGCCGGGGGCTGATATTGTAAATGTGTTGGCAGCCATAGATCCGGAACAGTCCGGTTATAACATAGCCCGTAATCGCATCTTTCAGTCGTCAGTGGATTTAGAATATACTGTTCCTTTCGTAAAGGGGTTGAAAGTGAAGGGTATGTTCAGTTATGACAACTCGACGAGTGATAATACAGATTATAGAAAAGAATATAATGAGTATAAATATAATTCGACGAACGGAACTTATGAAGCTTCTCCCCGACAGAGTCCGACGTATCTGAATCGCTATTATGGTAACAGTTACAACGTATTGTGGCAGGCGTCCGTCAGTTATGATAACACATTCGTGGAAAAACATCATGTATCAGGATTATTACTTTTTGAAGAAACACATAATGAAAGAGACAATATTAGTGCTTCCCGTGAGTTTTCCATTGCTTATCCATACCTGTTTGCCGGAAATTCGGAAAACCAGTTAGGTACATCCAATGCGAATGGAATTGGAGAAAGCGCCTCACGTGCGTTGGTCGGACGTTTCAATTACGATTTCAAGAATCGTTATCTGGCAGAGTTCTCATTTCGTTATGATGGTTCATCAAAGTTTCCGGCTAACAGCCGTTGGGGATTTTTCCCAAGTGTGTCGTTAGGTTGGCGTATGGCCGAAGAATCATTTATCAAGAATAAACTTTCATTCGTTGATAATTTGAAGCTGCGCGCTTCATGGGGACGCATGGGAGACGATTCCGTTGCCGATTATCAGTTTGTTACGGGATATAATTATCCGAATACCAGTGGCGATAAAATCAATAACTATCCGAAGGGATATATCTTTAACGGCAATTTTATCAATGCGGTTGGTTTCCGTGCATTAGCTAATCCGAATATAACCTGGTTTACAGTAGATACCTGGAATATGGGTGTTGATGTCGATTTGTGGAGTGGATTGCTGGGATTTTCTTTCGATGCATTTATGCGTAATCGTGATGGATTGATGGCCGACCGTTTGTCTACAATTCCGGGAACGTTTGGTGCTACGATGCCGAAAGAAAACTTGGAGAGCGATCGTTCAAAAGGACTTGAAGTCGAATTGAGACATCGTAATCGGATTGGAGACTTTACTTATAGTGTGACTGGGAATATTTCAATAACTCGTACAATGTGGCGTTACAAAGAGCGCAATCCTTCGGGAAACTCTTATGAGAACTGGAGAAATAATATAACTAACCGTTACAATGATATTTGGTTTGGCTGGGGGGATAACGGGCGTTATCAAAGTTATGACCATGTAGCCTACTCTCCTGTTTATACCGGAAATGCTGCATTGCCGGGTGACTATATCTATGAAGACTGGAATAATGACGGTATCATTGACGATATGGACAGACATCCTATCGCAACCACTGTATCCAAAGAAGGAGCGGATGCCAGCAAGTTTGAAAATAAACGTAACTATCCTTTGATGAACTTTGGTATAACGCTGACCGGCGCATGGAAAGGATTGGATATGAGCATGACTTTCCAGGGTGCAGGAATGTCTTATGTGGCTTTTGGTGAACAGTTGTCTTCTCCTTTGGGTTGGGAGGGAAACGCACTCGATCTCTTTATGGATAGATGGCGTCCCGCGAATCCGAATCAGGACCCGTATGATCCAAGTGTGGAATGGATTCCCGGGTATTATGCTTATGGAGGCATTGCACCGGATGATAACTCTGGTTTTGCTGTTCAGAAAGGAACTTATTTGCGTCTGAAGACAATGGAGTTAGGCTATACGCTACCTAAGCAGTGGCTATCTAGTGTAGGAGTAAAGAACCTGCGTGTATTTGTCAATGCATATAATCTGTTTACTCTTACAGGAGTAAAAGGAGTGGACCCGGAAAAACCGGCAGAACTGAATGGGTATATGTATCCGTTGAATAGAACATATAATTTTGGTGCGAGCATCACATTCTAATTGGGAAGGAGACTAAAAACATGAAAAAGATAAAAAACATCATAATGATTGCATTAGCAAGCTCTCTGTTTGCAGCTTGTCAGGACTTGGACATTCCGCCCAAGAATATAATACTTAATTCTGAAATTTATACCGAAGGTGGTATTGAAGCCTATATGGCGGGGCTTTACAATCATCTTCCGATGGAAGATTTCAATATGTCCGACGAGGGAAACCAAAATGGATTTTATTTCTGGAACTGTATTAAATGGGATATGTGCAGTACGGGTGAGACTGTGAATGCCAATCAAACGGCTATTTATATTCCACAAAAAGGATATTGGAGCAGAGGTTATCAGATAATCCGCCAGGCAAATACTCTGATAGAAGATCTTCCCGCCTATATTGGTAAACTGAATGGGGTGAAAAGCTGGATTGCTGAAGCTAAATTTATTCGCGCCTATGTCTATTTTTCTATGGTGAAACGTTATGGTGGAGTGCCTCTTTTGGATACTCCTCAAGAATCTACCGGTAACGATGAGGATTTGTGGATTGCACGTAGCAGCCATGAAGCTTGCATTGACTTTATCTTGAAAGATCTGGATGAGGCTATTGCGGATATGGGTACGGAAAAAGTGGCAGGACGCGCTAATAATAAATATGTAGTTGCCGCATTTAAGTCAAGGGTTGCATTGTATGCCGGTTCAGTAGCACGTTATGGAAGCCAGTTCAATTATGCAAGTAAAGAAGATGCTGCCAAACTGCTTTGTGGCATTTCCGCAGAAAGAGCAAATGACTATTTCTTACAGGCCTATCAGTCTGCCAAAATTGTAGAAAATGGAGGATATGCTTTGTATGAAGGTAATTCTGATAAAGAAGCTAATTTCCGTGAAGTGTTCAGCAGGGCTGATGATAACAGTGAGTCCATATTCATTCGTCAGTATAGCAAGAACGATTACGTGCATAGTTTCGATGCTGTATATTGTCCTCCTCGGATGACGACTACATACGGACACCGGTATAATGTAACTCTTGACTGGGTGGAACTGTTTGACGGACTTCCATTGCATCGCAACACCGGGCGTTTGAAAACGACAGATGATGAAGGTAATTATGTGGTATATGATAGTCCGACAGCTTTATTTGAAAATGCCGAGCCGCGTTTAAGAGCTTGTCTGCTACTACCCGGACGTACCTACAAAGGCGTGGAATTGGATATTCGCGCAGGTATTATTAAGGAGGAAATCGATCCTTCTACTCCGATTGCCAAATTTATTACAGATGACGGACAGACTACATCCAGCTATAGTAATGTTGCCTTTGTCAGAGAGAATATAGAGCGTGCTACGGGAGACAGTAGAAATCAGCAGAATCCTTATGTGACGAAAGCCGGTCTGAAGTTATTCAAGAATGGAATCGATGGTCCTGCTAACCAGGCTACAAATACTTTAACCGGTTTTCACGGAGCAAAATGGCTGAATCTGAATATGACAATAGGTGATACTCAATTGCATGTATCTACTCAATCATGGATTGATATTCGTTATGCTGAAGTTGTATTAAATCGTGCAGAAGCTGCTTTAGAACTATATCAGAATGGAGTCTCTAATTTTGAAGGAACTGATTTGAGACAAGATGCTTATGATTGTATCAACAGTGTCCGTTCGAGAGCCGGGGCGACTTTGCTGAGTTCACCTACGCAGTTGACTGATATATCACGTGAGGGACTTGAACGTGGTATGGGAGCGGGTTCTTTTGTTTATGCTCCGAATGACGGACTTCATATCATCCGTATAGAACGCTATAAAGAACTTGCATTTGAGCATAAGCTGTATTGGGATTTGCGTCGCTGGTTTACGTTCGATACTCAAATTTATCAATATCGCCGCCGTGAACTGCTTCCTTTCCTGTTTGCTAAAGGGGCTACGGTAAATAGTGCAGGTAATCCTGTGGGCAAGTATATCTATGATACCCGTGTCTCTGAATTTGCCAATAATTCCTTGACATTTGAAACAAAGAACTATTATGATAAGATACCTGACGGTGAACGAAAGGTAAATCCGTTACTTGAACAAAATAATCAGTACTAATACATTAAGACAGAAGAAATATGAGAAATATACTAAATCTATTAGCGTTGTTGGCACTCGCAGTAGGAACAGCCTCTTGTGAGATTGACAACTATGATGCTCCGGAAGCTGGAATATCAGGAACAATTTATAGTCCTGATGGCAATCCTTTGCAGGTGGGAGCAGGAAAGACCAGTATGCAAATAAAGATTGTAGAAAGAAGTTTTGCGAGAGATGAATCGACGGTAGTTACTCCACAGTATTTGAATTTGCGTCAGGAAGGGACTTACACAAATGAGAAGTTGTTTGTGGGTACTTACGAAGTACTTCCTGTCGAAGGGGCTTTTTATCCTTTGGATGAGGCTGAAGATACAAAAACTGTGACTTTGGCCAGTGGTAAAATAACGTCACTGGATTTTACTGTGATTCCTTATCTGTACGTAGAATTTGTGGGCAATCCTTATCTGACCGAAGAAGGTTATTTGGAATGTGCAGTGAAGTTTATTCGTAACAGTAAAGAAGGGGTTGCAATGCCGGATGTGAATAATATGCAATTGTATATTTCGCATACTAAATACTGCGGACCCAGTGGCGATGAGAATTACATTTCCCCTACCGTTACTATAACCAATGCACAGGATGGTGAAACGATTTATCTGCGGTCGAAAATTCCTTTCAAATATTCCGGAACCTATTGGGTACGGGTAGGAGCTTGCTGTAATGACCAGTATAAGAAATATAATTTTTCGGAAATCAAGAAGGTTGAAGTGCAACTGGATGAAAGTCAAGATTAATTTTAAATAGAACTATGTCAAACTTAATATTTTATTTATTATGAAAAAGAAATTCGTAAATGCGTTTTTACTGGGAACAATGTTACTTTCGATGGGAGTAGGTTTTGTGGCGTGTAATGGAGACGATATTGATAATTTGGAACGCAGGATGGCCATTGCGGAAGCGAATATCAGGGATAATGAAGCTAAACTTTCAAATGCGTTGGCTACAGCTAAAAGAATAGCAAGTTATGAGAAGAATGAAAATGGAAACTGGGTTTTCACTTTCACTGATGGACAATCTATCGAAATTGTGTCAGGTGCAACATCTTCTGTTCCTGAAATAGCAATAACGGAGAATGAAGAAGATAAAACGCTGACTATCACTCTGAATGGTAAATCGTATACTTTCTCGAAAGAAGGCTCTGATTATAATGGACTAAACGGAGTATTCTATATGCCGGAATATGTAGACGATGTGGCGTTGACGGATGTGGAAGGTAAGGTGACTGTTAAGTTTAAAGTGATGCCAAAAGACGTGGATCTTGTAAACGCAACATTTACATTGAATAATGTGACTCTGTTAAAGACCCGAAATGCCGGCGAAGAATTGTTTGTGATTACAGAGACTGCAAAAATAGCGGAAGGAATTTGGAACGTTACATTGGCTGTCAATGAAGACAGTGATGTCAAGAAGGATGAGACTTATACTGCTGCATTGGAAATAACCTATAATGAAACAACAGTAAGTTCTGATTTCTTTAAAATCAAGATAAATGCCGCCTATGCAGGAAATACGGTCGTTAAACCTATTGCCTCATGTAATATGGAAGCGATAGCGGGAAATGACGGAGCTTATAAGGCAACGATTCCGGCTGGACTGGGAGAGTATAACTTTAACGGGCAAATGGACTTCAAAAAACTTTATAAGAATTTACCGGCGGGAGCTACCTTTGAATTAGGTGCAAAGGAAGAGCAGAACAATTGGGTGGCAAATGATACCAGATATGCTGCTTTTTTAGGAACTCTGAAAGCTGATGGTATGTGGGACTTAAAGTTCCGTCCGGGAGATTCGGGCAAATGGAACGGTGGTGAAAGCATGAATGATGCTGCTCATCCAGGACTACTGATTTTGGTGAAAGATGCTGGTGGTAATATTCTTTCTAAAATTTATTGGGCAATCGTTGACGAAATAGCTGCCTGCCAAAATGTAGGTATGGGTTTATCGGGTGCATCTGCTCATTTCAATATTACGCCCACAACGAATACATTTGATATACAAGCTTATCTTGCTACTCATTCGCAGCCTTATCTTGATTATACATCCGATGTGGCTTCCGTGAAAGATGGAAAATTGGTAGTTGCCGAATGGGCTAAAGCCTATTGCGCTCAACCGGGATCGGGAGGTCTGAACTTCACAGCAGGGCAATTTAACCTTGTAGGCGCCAATGGTGAATCTGATGACGTAACTAAAGTGACATTCACGGATTATGCTTCTATTAATTCAACTACCGGTGTTATCACCTTCTTGGATGATGCAAAAAGACAAACCCCGATGAGAATAGGCATTCAGTTGAATTACCATTATGATTATGGCAGTGCATGGATTCTTCCTAGCAATGGCAAATTATGGCTTTGGTTTAATAGAACAGGGCGTGTCGATACTCCGGCATTACAATAAATAGACTTTATATGAACAACAAGCAACTTTGGTAAACGAAGAAGGGTATTTGCTTTCCATAGGCAAATACCCTCTTTCCATCCGGATAAGTTATTATAATACAATAGAGTTGCTTAATAAGCAAAATAATGAAGAAATACTTTTTTATATACATAGCTTTCTGTTTAAGTTTACCCATATTGACTTGTTGTAGTACTAAACAGATAGAAAAAACTCCAGTTGACTATGTCAATCCTTATATGGGAAATATTAGTCACTTGTTGGTGTCTACTTATCCTACGGTACACTTGCCTAATAGTATGCTGCGTGTATATCCCGAGCGTGCGGATTATACATCGGACAGAATAAAGGGACTTCCTTTGATCGTGACAAGTCATAGAGGAAGTTCTGCATTTAATTTGAGCCCTTTTCAGGGAGATGCAAGTGCGATAAAACCGGTGGTTTCATATAGTTACGATCAGGAAATTATCAAACCGTATTTCTATTCTGTGTTTTTAGATGAACCTCGGATCGAAGTGAAATATGCACCGTCACATCAGTCGGGTATTTATGAGCTGAAAACCATGGCTGATAAGCCGACTTATCTTATGCTGAACTCGGGGAATGGAGTGATACAGGCAAATGGAAATACGGTCAGCGGCTTTCAACAATTAGAAAATCAGACGAAGGTATATATGTATCTGGAAACGGAAAAGCCTCCCGTACGTATACAATCCGGCAATGAAAAAGAGTCTTATCAAATACTGTATTTAGGCGATCAGGCACAGACGATACATCTGCGTTATGGTATTTCATTTATCAGCGTAGAACAGGCGCGTCGAAATCTATATCGCGAGTTGAACGACTATAATGTGGAGAAACTGGCAAGAAAAGGACGTGAAAAGTGGAACGAGACATTGAGTAAAATTGAAATTACCAATGAATCGGATGAGAATAAAGCCGTATTTTATACATCCATGTATCGTTGTTATGAACGCCCTGTGAATATCAGTGAAGACGGACGGTATTTTAGTGCTTTTGATGGAACTGTGCACGAGGATGATGGAGTACCTTTTTATACGGATGATTGGATTTGGGATACTTACCGGGCTACACACCCTTTACGTATATTGATCGAACCTGAATTGGAAACAGATGTTATTCGTTCTTATATTCGTATGGCAGAACAAATGGATAATTTATGGATGCCTACTTTTCCGGAAATAACAGGAGATTCACGGCGTATGAACTCGAACCATGCGGTAGCTACCATAGCTGATGCTTGTGTGAAGGGATTGACGGATTTTGATGTGGAAAAAGCATATCAGGCGTGTAAGCAAGGAATCGAAGATAAAACACTGGCTCCATGGTCGGGCAAACCTGCCGGATGGCTGGATGATTTTTACAAGAAACATGGTTATATTCCCGCATTGTCACCGGGAGAAAAAGAAACGGTGGCGGAGGTACATCCTTTTGAAAAACGGCAACCCATTGCTGTGACTTTGGGAACAGCTTATGACGAATGGTGCCTGTCGCGGATAGCCGGTTATTTGCAAAAAAAGGAAGAATATACTCATTATTTATCCTGCTCATATAACTATCGGAATGTATTTAATCCTGCAACCGGATTCTTTCATCCGAAAGATAAGGATGGAAAATTTATAGAACCATTTGATTACCGGTTTTCCGGAGGGATGGGAGCGCGTGAGTATTATTGAGAAAATAACGGTTGGATATATCGTTGGGATGTGCAGCACAATATTGCTGATTTGATAGAGCTGCTGGGAGGAAATGAGTGCTTTGTTCACGCATTGGATTCAATGTTCAATGAGCCTTTGGGACGTGGGAAATATGCATTTTACGCACAATTACCCGATCATACAGGAAATGTAGGGCAGTTCTCGATGGCTAATGAGCCAAGTTTGCACGTTCCTTATTTATATAATTACGCAGGAGAACCCTGGAAAACACAAAAACGCATTCGTATGCTGCTTCATCAATGGTTCCGTAATGATTTGATGGGAATGCCGGGGGATGAAGACGGAGGTGGAATGTCGGCTTTTGTGGTTTTCTCAATGATGGGATTCTATCCGGTTACTCCGGGGTCTCCTACATATAATATAGGTAGCCCGTTTTTTGAGCATATCAAGGTCAATTTGGGAAATGGCAAATGTTTTGAAGTGGAGGCTCGTAATTGTTCGGTGGAAAATAAATATATCCAATCGGCAACGCTGAACGGAAAAGAATGGAATCAGCCTTGGATTAGCCATCCGGATATAATGGGAGGTGGAAAACTGGTGCTTGTAATGGGAGATATGGCTAATAAAGAATGGGGGACTGGCCCGGAAAATGCACCACCTTCGGCAGAATAATTTCAATGTTTTCGTTTCATCAATGAGTTGTCTGTTGTCGGAATAATTGGTCGTAAATTTCATTTTTACGATAGCTAATGTTTCTTATTTATATTTTTCAAAATT
>DXOJ01000725.1:0-1158 GCA_019412865.1 Bacteroides sp.
TCCTTACAAAGTCGAAATCACCTATGTCGGCTATCAGTCAGCCATTTACAAGGGTATAAACCTTGCATTAGGAGAAAACTATGTGTTAAATGTTTCTTTGAAGGAAAGTTCAGAGTTATTGGATGAGGTAGTAATAACTGCATCTAAAGATAGTAACATGAAATCTGACCGGGCGGGAGCTATTACAAATGTCAATCGCGAGGCTATAGCTGCTATTCCTACTGTGAGTAGAAGTATGAATGACATCATGCGTTTATCTCCTCAATCTTCTGTTACAGCAAATGGATTTGCAGTAGGTGGTGGTAATTTCCGACAATCTTATGTTACGGTGGATGGTGCTGCTTTTAATAATTCATTTGGCATTGGTGCTAACTTGCCTGGTGGTGGTTCCCCTATTTCGCTAGATGCATTGGAACAGATTTCGGTATCGGTGACTCCTTATGACGTTCGTCAGAGTGGTTTTACCGGAGGGGCTATCAATGCCGTAACTCGTTCCGGTGATAATGAATTTAAAGCGAATGTTTATACATATTTGAATAATCAGAATTTAAAAGGAAGTCATGTTGATGATTACACTTTGGTTCGTTCGAAGTCGCAATACTATACTTATGGGGCTAGTTTAGGTGGAGCTATTATTAAGAATAAACTATTCTTTTTCGTGAATGGTGAGTATGAGGATAATGTGACGGCTGGTCCTACGGCTAAAGCGAGAACAAGTGCTGATCAAGATTGGAATACAGGAGATTATTATCGCCCAATGGTCTCTGATATGAATCAGATTAGTGAATTTATGTCAAAGCAAGGATATAATTTGGGACGCTATGGTGATTATTTTGTGTCAACTCCAGCTTATAAATTGATGGCCCGTATAGATTGGAATATTAATGATAATCATAAGATCAATGTTCGTTTTACTCGGAGTCATACAAAAGATTCTAACTCTCCAAGTACATCTGTCAGTCCGATGACTGCTAGTAAAATTTATCCAGGACTTGAAAGTGAGGGAGTAAAAGCTGGTAATGGACGTGGTTCTCGTTATGCACTGACATTCGAGAATTCTCGTTATTATAAGGATAAGAATTTTACTTCCATTGCAGGAGAGTGGAATTCGAAATGGATGGGCGGTAAACTTAATAATGTGTTGCGTGCCACTTATTC
>DXOJ01000725.1:1168-2228 GCA_019412865.1 Bacteroides sp.
CAGGACGAACCTCGTTCTTATGAAGGGAAAGATATGCCGACGGTAGATATTCTGAAAGATGGAGCTTTATATGCTTCTTTTGGCCCCGACATCTTTACTGTTGGAAATTTGGCCCAAACTAAGACAACTGTTATAACAGATGAATTGTTATGGTCTACAGGAATTCATAACTTTACAGGTGGTTTGCAGTTTGAGATGACAGATGCGATCAATGGCTATATGCAAGCAGGAAATGGGTATTATGTGTATTCCTCTATGGATGATTTCTTTGCTGGTGGAAAACCTGCAGCTTTTGGTATCACCCATTCTAATTCGAAAGATCTGTCCCATTTCAAGGCAAAAATGAGATATACACAATATTCAGCATATATCCAAGATCAAATGAATATTAGTGAAAATTTTAAGCTAACTGCTGGAATTCGTTTTGAAATGCCTAAATATCCTTCATTAGATAATAACTTTAATGCAGCGTTTAATAAGTTGGAGTTTGCTGATGGTGTACACTATTCGACAGATCAGTTGCCTTCAAGTCGCATCTCTGTTTCACCACGTGTAGGATTCAATTGGGATATTACGGGTGAGCGTAAATATGTGTTGCGTGGAGGAACTGGGATCTTTGTTGGACGTTTACCGTTCGTATGGCTTGTTTCTACTGTTGGTAATTCCGGAGTAGGACAAACTACAACCTTCTATAATAATTTGGAAGAGGCTAAGAACCGTGGTATAAATCAACCAAACTATCACAATAACGTCAAAGATATCTTAAGTGATCTTTATCCTAATGGTTTTGATCCTAAAGATCCTGCAGTGCCTTCAACTCCAACAATTATTGATAAAGATTTGAAAATGCCTTCTACTTGGAAGACTTCTTTAGCTTTAGATGTAAAACTTCCGGGAGATATTGACTTTACATTGGAAGGTATTTATAATAGAGATATAAATCCGGCTGTTGTCACAGATAAGAGCTATAAAGAACCTACGGAGACTATTGAACTATCACGTTATGATATCCGTAAGAAGTATGGAGAGAAATGGAATCCTAATTCTGTTTATCTTATAG
>DXOJ01000726.1 GCA_019412865.1 Bacteroides sp.
TCATCAATATAGCCGGAGAAAGCATGGGCAGTATATTGCTGTCAACTGTGGTGCTATTCCGGAAGGTACGATTGATTCCGAACTGTTCGGGCATGAGAAGGGTGCGTTTACCGGTGCGATTGGCGAACGGAAAGGGTACTTTGGCGAAGCCGATGGTGGTACTATTTTCCTTGACGAAGTAGGGGAGTTGCCGATGCCTACCCAGGCACGTTTGCTTCGTGTGTTGGAGAGTGGCGAGTTTATAAAAGTAGGTTCGTCCAAAGTACAAAAGACGGATGTACGTATTGTTGCAGCTACCAATGTCAATCTTACACAAGCGATTGCCGAAGGACGTTTCCGTGAAGATTTATATTACCGGTTGAATACGGTACCTATCCAGATTCCCCCTTTGCGTGAACGTGGGGACGATGTGCTCCTGTTGTTCCGTAAGTTTTCCGCAGACTTTGCAGAGAAATACCGGATGCCCGCTATTCAGCTGACGGAGGATGCCAAGAAAGAATTGCTGGCTTATCCGTGGCCCGGTAACGTGCGCCAGCTGAAGAACATCACCGAGCAAATATCCATCATTGAAACAAACAGGGAGATCACTGCCGCCATCTTGCAGAATTATCTTCCCGCACAAAATATACAACGTCTTCCCGCACTGATGGGAACACGCGAAAGTAAAGGCTTTGAAAGTGAACGGGAGATTCTTTATTCCGTTCTGTTCGATATGCGCCAGGAGGTAGCGGAGTTGAAGAAGATGGTACACAACCTGATGGCTGAACGTGCCGGACAGGTGGGGCAGGTAGGACAAGTGGGAACGGTGGTTACTACCCCGGTGGTGACGACACACCAGCCTTCGGTACCTGCTATCATTCATACCATGCAGCCTGCGGTTTGTAAGGATGATGATGACATACAAGACACGGAAGAATATGTAGAAGAACCTCCTTTGTCACTGGACGAAGTGGAAAAAGAAATGATACGCAAAGCACTTGAAAGGCATCATGGAAAGCGGAAAAGTGCGGCTAAGGACTTGAATATTTCCGAGCGTACACTTTATAGAAAAATAAAAGAATATGAATTGGATTAAGAAAATAATACGCCCTTTGGTACTGTTCGTTTTACCGGTGGTAGTCATTGCGTGCACTGTCTCCTATAAGTTTAACGGATCGTCTATCAATTATGATAAGGTAAAGACTATTTCGATAGCAGATTTCCCGATCAAGTCGGAGTATGTGTATGCTCCGTTGGCGACCAAGTTCAATGAAGACCTGAAAGATATCTTCATCCGGCAAACCCGTCTGCAACTGCTCAAGCCGAATCAGAATGCCGACTTGCAGATTGACGGAGAAATCACAGGATACAATCAGTATAACCAGGCAGTATCTGCCGACGGTTACTCTTCGGAAACAAAATTGACTATCACCGTCAATGTACGCTTTGTCAACAATACCAATCATGCCGAAGACTTTGAACAACAGTTTTCTGCTTTCCGTACCTACGACTCTACCCAGTTGCTGACTGCCGTACAGGACGGATTGATTGCTGAAATGTCTAAAGAGATCACCGACCAAATTTTTAATGCAACTGTAGCAAACTGGTAATATAAATGACTTCTGTTAACTTTCAACAATGGATACAGCATCCCGAGATGCTGAATAGGGATACTTTATACGAACTGCGCAATCTTCTTGCGAGATATCCGTATTTTCAGTCGCTCCGTCTGCTGTATTTGAAAAACCTGTATGTTCTCCATGATATTAGTTTTGGTGGGGAACTGCGAAAAGCGGTTCTTTACATCGCAGACAGACGACAGTTGTTCCAGTTGATTGAAGGTGACCGCTATGATGTGCAGGCGCGGAAAAAAGGAGTACCTCTCACGGAGGTACTGAAAGACGAGCCGTCTGTAGACCGCACATTGGCATTGATTGACGCTTTCTTGTCCACAGTCCCCGAAGAAGTAGCGGCCCAGACCGGCTTCGACTATTCGATGGATTATACTTCCTATCTTTTGGAGGAGACTCCGGCTACGGAACAGCCATCGGAAGAAACGCCCAAACTCAAAGGATACGAACTGATTGACGATTTTATAGAAAAGAGTGAGAGTGACTCCCCCCTCTGCATGAAGCCGTTAAGAGAAGAAGCGGTATTTTCCGCAGCTGCTTCGGACGAGGTATGCGAAGAAGAAACGATGGAGGAAGAAGAGGAAG